>NZ_JBEOSA010000033.1:0-96471 GCF_040302625.1 Kitasatospora sp. NPDC097643
TCGGGCACCGCCAGCAGCGGGACCTCGGTCGAGCAGCGCTCCTCCGCCTTCCAGCAGCGGGTGCGGAAGCGGCAGCCGGACGGCGGGTTGGCCGGCGAGGGGATGTCACCGCTCAGGATGATCCGGTCGCGGCTCTCGCGCGCCGCCGGGTCCGGCACCGGCACCGCGGAGAGCAGCGCCTGGGTGTACGGGTGGGTGGCGTTGTCGTAGATCTCCTCATCGGTGCCGATCTCGACCATCTTGCCGAGGTACATCACGCCGACGCGGTCGGAGATGTGCCGGACGATGGAGAGGTCGTGCGCGATGAACATGTAGGAGAGCTCGAACTCGCTCTGCAGCTGCTCCAGCAGGTTGATCACCTGGGCCTGGACGGACACGTCCAGCGCGGAGACCGGCTCGTCACAGATGATGATCTCGGGCTTGAGCGCGAGGCCGCGGGCGATGCCGATGCGCTGGCGCTGACCGCCGGAGAACTGGTGCGGGTACCGGTTGATGTACTCCGGGTTCAGACCCACGACGTCCAGCAGGTCCTGGACGGCCTTGCGGCGGTCGCCCTTCGGCGCCACCTCGGGGTGGATCTCGAACGGCTCACCGATGATGTCGCCGACCGTCATGCGCGGGTTCAGCGAGGTGTACGGGTCCTGGAACACCATCTGGATGTTCCGGCGGACGGCCTTGAGGGCCGCGCCGGACAGCTTGGAGATGTCCTCGCCCTTGAACAGCACCTCGCCGGAGGTGGCCCGCTCCAGGTTCATCAGCACCTTGGCCAGCGTGGACTTGCCACAGCCGGACTCGCCGACGATGCCGAGCGTCTCGCCCTTCGCCAGCTCGAAGGAGACGCCGTCGACCGCCTTGACCGCGCCGACCTGCTTCTTGAAGAGGATGCCCTGGGTCAGCGGGTAGTGCTTGACCAGGTTCTTGACCTCCAGGATGGGCTCAGCCATGGAGGGTCTCCTTCCAGAGGTGGCACGCGCTGCGGCGGCCCGTGAGCTCCTTGCCGTCCTTGTCGGTCACCTGGTGCAGCTTCGGGATCTCCGTGCGGCACAGGTCGGTGGCGACGTCACAGCGGGGGTTGAACGCGCAGCCGGCCGGAACCTTCAGCAGGTTCGGGGGCAGACCCTTGATCGCGTACAGCTCCTGGCCCTTCTGGTCCAGGCGCGGGATGGAGCGGAGCAGACCCTTGGTGTACGGGTGCGCCGGGTTGGCGTACAGCTCGCGCACCGGGGCCGTCTCGACGATCCGGCCGGCGTACATGACGGCGATCTTGTCCGCGACGTCGGCGACCACGCCGAGGTCGTGGGTGATCAGGATCAGGCCCATGTTGTACTCGGCCTGGAGCTCCGCGAGCAGGTCCATCACCTGGGCCTGGACGGTCACGTCCAGCGCGGTGGTGGGCTCGTCCGCGATGATCAGGTCGGGCTCCATGGAGAGCGCCATCGCGATCATGATGCGCTGGCGCATACCGCCGGAGAACTGGTGCGGGTAGTCGCCCACGCGCTGCCTGGCGGCGGGGATGCGCACCCGCTCCATCAGCTCGATGGCCTTCTCCCGGGCCTCCTTCTTGGAGGCGCCGCGGTGCACCCGGAACATCTCGCCCAGCTGGGCGCCGACGGTCATGACGGGGTTGAGCGAGGACAGCGCGTCCTGGAAGATCATCGCGATCTTCTGGCCGCGGATCAGCCGGCGCTCCTCCTCCTTCATGGCCAGCATGTCCTGGCCGCGGAAGAGGATCTGGCCCTGGCTGATCTTGCCGGGCGGCATGTCCAGGATGCCCATGATGGTCTGGGCGGTCACCGACTTGCCGGAGCCGGACTCGCCGAGCACCGCCAGGGTCTCACCGGCGGCCACGGAGTAGTTGACGCCGTTCACGGCCTTCGCGACGCCGTCCCGGGTGTGGAACTCCACGTGGAGGTCCTTGACCTCCAGCAGCGGGGTGCCGATTTCGAGCCGGCCGCTCTTCTGGTTCTTCTCGATCACGGTGGTCATCGGGTCGTCACCTCTTCTCTCAGCGGAGCTTCGGGTCGAGGGCGTCGCGGACCGCGTCGCCGAGCATGATGAAGGCCAGCACGGTGACGCTCAGGACCGCTGCGGGGAAGAGCAGCACGTGCGGGGCCGCCAGGAAGCGGACCTGGGCGTCACTGATCATCAGGCCCCAGGAGATCTCCGGGGACTGGACGCCGATGCCCAGATAGGACAGGGCCGACTCGGCGCCGATGTAGACACCCAGGCTGATCGCGGCGACGACGATGACCGGCGCGATGGCGTTCGGCAGGATGTGCCGGAAGGTGATCCGGCCCGCGCCGGCGCCCAGGGCGCGGGCGGCCATCACGTAGTCGTTGTTCTTGTTGGCCAGCACCGAGGCGCGCATGATGCGGTAGATCTGCGGCCAGCCGAGGACGGCCATCACCAGCGAGACGGTGTAGGCGTTGCCCTTGCCGAGCATCGACATGATCAGCATGCCGCCGAGCAGGGTCGGGATCGAGAAGAAGATCTCGGTGAAGCGGGACAGGATCGAGTCGATGACCCCGCCCTTCCAGCCGGCCAGCAGGCCGAGCAGGGAGCCGACCACGGTGACCAGCGTGGTGGTCAGGATGCCGACGATGATCGAGTTGCGGGCGCCCCAGATGGTGCGGGTGTAGTTGTCGCAACCCTGGACGTCGTAACCGAACCAGTGCTCGGCGCTCGGACGCTCCAGCGAGTGCGACAGGTCGCACGCGCCGTTGGCGAACGGGCTGCCGTCGGTGAACCACCCCGGGACGATCGAGATCACGATCAGGGCGAGCACCAGCACACCGCCGATGATGAACAGCGGGTTGCGCCGCAGGTCGCGGACCGCGTCCGACCACAGGCTGGCGACGCGCTCCGGCTTCTGGTTCTTCGCCGGCTCGGTCTTCGGGGTGTTGTCCCCGGCCGGGGCCGAGGCGTCCTTGGTGATGGTGTCACTCATAGCGAATCCTCGGGTCGAGCACGGCGTACAGCATGTCCACGAGCAGGGTGGTCACGAGGTAGATCATCACCAGCAGCGTGACGACGCCGACGATGATCGTCCCCTGCTTCTGGTACACGGCCTGGGCGAGCAGACCGCCGATGCCGTGGATGTTGAAGATCTTCTCCGTGATCACCGCACCGCCCATCAGGCCACCGAGGTCGGCACCGAGGAAGGTGACGATCGGGATCAGCGCGTTGCGCAGGGCGTGACGGCCGATCACCCGACGACGCTTCAGACCCTTGGCGACCGCGGTGCGGACGTAGTCCGCGCGCATGGTCTCCATCAGGCTGGTGCGGGTCAGACGGGCGACGTACGCCAGCGACAGCGAGGCCAGCACGAAGGCCGGCAGCAGGTAGGCGCGCAGACCGTCGTCCTCGTTGAACGAGACCGAGAAGAAGTCGATGCCGTAGTCGTTCTTCAGCTGGACGCCGAGCACCAGCTGGAGGATGAAGCCGGTGACGAAGACCGGGATCGAGATGACCAGCAGCGTGCTGATCAGGATCAGCTGGTCGAGGAACTTGCCCTTGCGCAGGGCCGCCATGACACCCGCCGCCACACCGACGACCGCCTCGATGACGAAGGCCACCAGGGCGAGGTTGACGGTGTAGGGGAACGCGTCGCCGATCAGGTCGCTCACCGCGCGACCCTGCAGGCTCTCGCCCAGGTCGCCCTGGAAGACGCCCGAGATGTAGTTCCAGTACTGAACGATGAACGGGTCGTTCAGGTGGTACCTCTGACGGATCATCTCCGCCACGATCGGGTCGGCGCGCTTCTCGCCCGCCAGCGCCTGCACCGGGTCACCGGGCAGGTAGTGGACGAGTGCGTAGATCAGCAGAGTCGCACCGATGAGAACAGGGATCGCCTGTATCAAGCGGCGGATCACATAGCGGCCCATCAGACCTCCATACTTTCGGACAAGGAAGGGAGGCGGGAGGAACCGGACTGTGGTCCGGCCCGCCCGCCCCCGTTCGTCTGACTACCGGATCAGCCGGCCAGCTCGACTTCGGCCAGGTTGTAACGCGACTGGGCGTCGGTGTCGAAGTTCTTGATCTTCTTCGAGTACGCCGCGGACGCCTGGTAGGTGTAGACCGGGATGTACGGCATGTCCTGGATCAGGACGTCGTCCGCCTGCTGGTAGAGCTTGATGCCCTCGTCCTCGGTCTTCGCCTGGTCGGCCTGGTTCAGCAGGTCCTCGAACTTGTCGTTGACGTAACCGCCGTAGTTCGAGCCGCTCTCGATGGCGACCTTCGAGAAGATCGGGCGCAGGTAGTTCTCGATGGACGGGTAGTCCATCGACCACGCCATGCGGAAGGCACCCTGGTACTGCTTGCCCTGCAGGGCGTCCAGGATCTTGCCGAACTTCTCGAACGGCTTGAAGGTGACCTCGACGCCGAGGTTCTTCTTCAGCTGGTTGCCGACGGCCTCGATCCACTCCTTGTGGCCACCGTCGGCGTTGTAGCCGAGCTCCAGGGTGTTGTTCGGCAGACCGCCGGCCTGGGTGAAGAGGTCCTTGGCCTTGGCCGGGTCGTACTTGCAGGCGTCGCCGCAGGCGCCCTTGCGGTAGCCGTTGATCAGCGGGCTGATGAAGTCCGAGGCCGGGACGCGGGTGCCGGCGAAGATCGTCTTGGTGATCTGCTCCCGGTCGATCGCCATCGAGATCGCCTTGCGGATCTCGGGCTTGGCGTAGGCCGGGTTGTAGGCGATCGGGAAGCCGATGTAACCGACGCCCGACTCCGGCTTGTTGATGTAGCGGTCACCGAACTCGCTGGCCACGGAGGACATGGCGGAGATCGGGAGCTTGTTGGTGGCCTGGATGTTGTCGGCGCGCAGGTCGTTGTACGCGGTGTCCAGGTTGTCGTAGATCTTGAAGGTGACGTTCTGCAGCTTGGCCTTGGTGCCGCCGTAGTTGTCGTACCGCTTGATCTTGATCTGCTTGTTGTGCTCCCAGGCGCCGTCCATCTGGAACGGGCCGTTGCCGATCGGGTTGTCGCCGAAGGCCTTCGGGTCGGTGAAGAAGGCGGTGGGCAGCGGGTAGAACGCGCTGTAGCCCAGCATCGTCTTGAACTGCGAGAACGGCGCCTTGAGGGTGACGGTGAAGGTCTTGTCGTCGACGACCTTCAGGCCCTTGAGCTCCTTGACGGTGGGCTTCTTGTCCTTGCCCGGGGCCAGCTCGTCGGAGCCCTCGATCTTGTCGAAGAAGGGCATGCCCTCGGCGGCGTTGTCCTGGTTGGCGCCCCAGTTCCAGGCGTCCACGAAGGACTTGGAGGTGACCTTCTCACCGTTGTGGAAGGTGTAGCCGTCCTTGAGCTTGATCGTCCAGACCTTGGAGTCCGTGGTCTCGATCGACTCGGCGACCTGCAGACGCGGCGCGTTGGTCTTGCGGTCGTAGTCGACCAGACCGGTGAACAGCGCGTAGAGGACCTGGTTGCCCTCGGACTCCGCGGTGTTCTGGCCAACCAGACCGTGCTGCGGCTCGCCGAGCTGGACGGCGATGCTGCCGCCGCCGGACGCGGCCTTGTCGTCGCTGCTCTTCGAGCTGGTGCTGCAAGCGGTCGCCGCAAGGGCGATCGCGGTAGCCGCGACAAGCCACTTGGTCGTGGTTGCACCGCGCATGGGGGATGCCTCCTGAAATCGACTATCCAACGAGGAAGACACTGCGGGAGGGTGATACCGGATCCGCCGTGCCGTCCGCGCTCGTGGTTTCGGCGCGCACCCCTGCGCGTTAACCCTTGACCCGAGCCTGACGTCACCCACTATGTGTCACCCACGGACACGAAAGTGACCAATGCCGATCTCAATTAGGTCACATGAACGGTCGGTAAGTTTCGAAAACCGGACATATGAGACATAGCCAGACAGGCACTAAACGGACAGTCGTCATGAATGACGGACGGTCACGTCCGCTCAGCGGACACCCGACTGCGGTAAGCGCTATTCCGTTTATACGCGCGTCGACAACTTGGAGTAGTTGAAAAAGTTCGCCCCCCTCTCCATCGGAAAGGGGGGCGAACTTTCGGCCAAAGGCCGTTCAAAGCGACTGGATCACGCCTTCTTGGCGCGCGAGGCGGTGCGTCCGCGGTCCTTCTGGTCCAGGACGACCTTACGGATGCGAACCGTCTCCGGGGTCACCTCGATGCACTCGTCCTCGCGGCAGAACTCCAGCGACTGCTCCAGCGAGAGCTTGCGCGGCGGGACGATCGACTCGGCCACGTCGGCGGTCGAGGACCGCATGTTGGTGAGCTTCTTCTCCTTGGTGATGTTCACGTCCATGTCGTCGGAACGCGAGTTCTCGCCGACGATCATGCCCTCGTACACCTCGGTGCCCGGCTCGCAGAAGAGCACGCCGCGCTCCTGGAGGTTGGTCATCGCGAAGGCGGTGACCACACCGGCCCGGTCGGCCACCAGCGAGCCGTTGTTACGGGTCGTCAGGGCGCCGAACCACGGCTCGTGGCCCTCGTGGATCGAGTGCGCGATACCGGTGCCGCGGGTGTTGGTGAGGAACTCGGTCCGGAAGCCGATCAGGCCGCGGGACGGCACGACGAACTCCATCCGGACCCAGCCCGAGCCGTGGTTGGACATGTTGTCCATCCGGCCCTTGCGGATACCCATGAGCTGCGTGACCGCGCCCATGTGCTCCTCGGGGACGTCCACCGTGAGGCGCTCGACCGGCTCGTGGGTCTTGCCGTTGACCTCCTTGGTGACCACCTGCGGCTTGCCGACGGTCAGCTCGAAGCCCTCGCGGCGCATGGTCTCGATCAGGATGGCCAGCGCCAGCTCACCGCGGCCCTGCACCTCCCAGGCGTCCGGACGCTCGGTGTCCAGGACGCGCAGCGAGACGTTACCGATCAGCTCGCGGTCCAGGCGGTCCTTCACCTGGCGGGCGGTGACCTTGCGGTCCACCTTGGCGCCGGACTTGGCGTCCGCGCCCTTGCCGGAGCCACCACGGCCGACCAGCGGCGAGGTGTTGGTGCCGATGGTCATCGAGATGGCCGGCTCGTCGACCGTGATCAGCGGCAGCGCGACCGGGTTCTCCGGGTCGGCCAGGGTCTCGCCGATCATGATGTCGGCGATGCCGGCGACGGCGCAGATGTCACCCGGGCCCGCCACCTCGGCCGGCTTGCGGGTGAGCGCCTCGGTCATCAGCAGCTCGGAGATGCGGACGTTCTGGATCGAGCCGTCACGCTTGATCCAGGCCACCGTCTGGCCCTTGCGCAGCTCGCCCTGCTCGACGCGGAGCAGCGCGATGCGGCCGAGGAAGTTGTCGGCGTCGAGGTTGGTGACGTGGGCCTGGAGCGGCGCGTCCTCCTCGTACGTCGGGGCCGGGACGTGCTCCAGGATGGTGGAGAAGAACGGCTCCAGGCTGGTGCTGTCAGCGGGAACGGTGCCGTTCTCCGGCTTGGTCAGCGAGGCGACGCCGTCACGGGCACAGGCGTAGACGATCGGGAACTCGATCTGGTCCTCGTCCGCGTCCAGGTCCAGGAACAGGTCGTAGGTCTCGTTGATGACCTCGTCGATCCGGGAGTCCGGACGGTCGGTCTTGTTGATGCAGAGGATGACGGGCAGGCGGGCGCTCAGCGCCTTGCGCAGCACGAAGCGGGTCTGCGGCAGCGGGCCCTCGGAGGCGTCCACGAGGAGGACGACCGCGTCCACCATCGACAGACCGCGCTCGACCTCGCCACCGAAGTCGGCGTGGCCCGGGGTGTCGATGATGTTGATGGTGATCGGCGCGCCGCCGTCCTTGGGGTGGTACTTGACCGCCGTGTTCTTCGCGAGAATGGTGATGCCCTTCTCGCGCTCCAGGTCGTTCGAGTCCATCATCCGGTCGTCGAGCTGCTGGTGGGCGGCGAAGGCGCCGGCCTGCTTCAGCATGGCGTCGACCAGGGTGGTCTTGCCGTGGTCGACGTGGGCGACGATGGCGACGTTACGGATGTCGTTGCGCGTGGGCATGCCTAGCTGATTCTCCCGGAATCGTGGGTTGCGGCGCCCGGCCGCGAGACGCCGACCAGCGATCCCTGTTGATCGCCGCCGCCCGTTCCGCCTGCTACTACCGGTCCACCCGCCGGGCATATGGACATGCCTCGGCTTCCTCCTATCGTACGGGGAACCGCCCAGGTGAGCAGAAACGACCAGGTCGGGCGGGATCAAGATCACAGCTGGATCACATCGCCCTCCCCCCACCACCCCCCTCCGCCAGGCTTCGCGGTGTGATCCAACGCGTCTTCCGACAACTCGCCTCCGCCCTCCTCGGCATCGGCCTCGCCCTCGTCGCGGCCGGTCGGCCGGAGGAGGCGCGCAAGGCAATCGCCCGGGCCCGCCGGGAGTCCGCCGGCACGGCCCGGATCGCCCGTGTCGAACGCATGCTGGAGCAGCCCGTGGAGGCCGTCCGATGAGTACCCCGATCGTCCTCGTGCACGGCACCCGGTTCAGTGCCGGGCAGTGGAGTCCGCAGCTGGCGGCGCTGCGGGAGGAGTTCCCGGTCGCCGCCGTCGACCTGCCGGGGCACGGCGTGCGGCGGGGCGAGCCGTGGAGCCTGACGGCCGCCTGTGCGGTGGTCGCCGAGGCGGTGGACGGGCTGGGCCGGGGGCCCGCGCTGGTGGTCGGCCATTCGCTCGGCGGGTTCGTCGCGCTGGAGTTCGCGCTGCGGGAACCGGAGCGGTTGCGCGGGCTGGTGCTGGCGGGCGCGAGCGTCGACACCAAGGGGCCGTGGGCGCTCCCCTACCGGGCGGTCGCTTCGCTGGTGCCCCGGATCCCGGCCGCGCGGCTGGCCCGGTGGAACGACCGGCTGCTGCGGCGGCTCTACCCGCCGCAGGTGGTGGCGGAGACGATCCGGACCGGGTACGGCTTCGAGGCCCTGCCCGCCGCGTGGGCCTCGGTGCTCGGGCGTTTCGACGCGGGGGCGCTGCGGCGGGTGGCGGCGCCGGTGCTGATCCTGAACGGGGAGAAGGACACCGCGTTCCGCTCCGGGGAGCGGGCCTACGCCGCCGCCCACCCGGACGGCCGGGCCCGGATCGAGCTGATCCCCCGGGCCCGCCACCTCGCCAACCTCGACGACCCGGCCGCCTTCACCGACGCCGTCCGCCGCTTCGCCCGCGAGGTCTAGCCGCCCCAGCCGATGTCCTGGAAGCGGGGCCAGCCGAAGCCCCAGGCTCCGGCGCCGGCGACGCCCTCGCGGACGCCGACCAGTTCGGGGCGCTGGTAGAGCGGGACGGAGTGACCGAGCTGCCAGATCCGGGCGTCGGCCTCCTGGAGGAGGTCGAGGCGGGCGGCCGGGTCGAGTTCGGCGGTGGCGCGGTCGAAGAGGCGGTCGATCTCCTCGGTGCCGCTGCGGGCGTAGTTGGTGCCGGGGTCGAGCGCGCCGTTGGCGTCGGGCCGGGGTTTGGCGTAGGCGGGCCGTTGCTCGCCGGCCGGGCTGGTGACGGCGGGCCAGGAGAAGAGGGCGAGGTCGTAGTCGCCGACGGCCAGGTGGTCCTTGACGAAGCCGTCGGCGGGCGCGGTCGTGGTCGCCACCGCGATGCCGTGGTCGGCGAGGTTGGCGGTAAGCGCGTCCGCCGTCCGCCGGGCGGTGGTGGAACCGGCCGGGACGAGCAGGGTGAGGGCGAGCTCCTTTCCGCCCTTGGTCCGGGGGCGGCCGGGGCGCCGCTTCCAGCCCACCTGGTCGAGCAGCCGGTCGGCCTCGGCCGGGCCGGTGGCGGCGCTGTTGTCGCGATAGCCCTCTTGGTCCCCGGCGAGCAGGTGGCTGCCGAGCGGGGCGCCGGGCAGGCCGAGTGGGGTGAGTGCGGCCTCGGCGATCCGCCGCCGGTCGACGGCGCGGGTGAGGGCGAGCCGCAGGGCCGGGTCGGTGAGCAGCGGGCGGGCGGCGTTGAGGGTGAGCTGGGTGAGCGAGGCGGCGGCGGCCCGGTGCACGGTGACGCCGGGCAGCGACTCGGCCCGCCGCAGGGCGAGCGCCGCCGCCTCGGGCGCGGCCTCAGGCACGACGGCCGGCGGCGCGGCGGCGGGCGCCGTGGCGGTGCCGGCCGCCGGGGCCGGTGCCGCCCGGTCGACCGCCGTGGTGAGCGGCGCGATGTCCAGCTGGTCCTGGTCGAGCGCGTCCAGCCGGCGCTCGGGCGCCATGGCGAGGAAGTCGATCCGGTCGGTCTTCGGCGGTTCGCCCCACCAGAGCGGATTGCGCACCACCGAGACCCGCCCGCCCTCCGTGTCGTACCGGGACACCGCGTACGGCCCGGCGGTCAGGTGGGGCCCGCCCGCCAGCGCGCGGTTGAAGGCGGCCGGCGTGCCGGTCTCGGCCGCCGGGTAGAGCGGGCCGAACAGCGAGCGCCACTCGGCGTACGGGCGCCGGAAGGTCACCCGGACCTCCCCCGGGTCGGTGCCCGGGGTGATCGAGTCGATGGCGTCGTACCCGGCCGGGTGGGCGCCCCGGTAGGCCGGGTCCAGGCCGGAGAGGGCGGCCCGCTGGGCGCTGAGGTCGGCGGCCGAGACGGGGGTGCCGTCGCTCCAGACGGCGTGCGGGTTGAGCCGGTAGGTGACGACCTGGGGCTGCTGCCCGGGCGGGGTGGATTCGGCGGCGGTCAGGTAGTCCGGGTCGGGGGCGAGCCGGCCGTGCTCTTGGGGGCGGAACAGCGAGGGGTACAGCGCGTGGGCGAGCAGCGCCGAGTCGGCGGTCGCCGCGCGCTGGTAGACGTTGAGCGTGGCCGGGACGCCGTCGACGGCCCAGCGCAGCGTGCCGCCGTCCCGGGCGGCGGTGCGGTCGGCGGGCCGGACGTCGCCGGTGGCGGTGGTGGGGTCGGCCGAGGCTGGGGCGGCGGCGGGGGTGCGGCCGGGGGCCGGGTCGTCGGAGCAGCCGCCGAGACCGGCGGCGAGCAGCAGCGCGGCGGCTGCGGCGGTGAGCTGGCGGACGCGCATGGCGGCCATCGAACGCCGCCCGGGCGCGCGGGCCCGCGCCGACACGGCGGGCCGCCCGGTGACTGCACCCGGACGGCCGATCCCCCGCCGGAGCCGCTACAGCGCCAGCTCGAACCAGACGATCTTGCCCTTGGGGGTGCGCCGACTGCCCCAGCGCTCGGCCAGCAGGCTGACCAGTTGCAGGCCGCGCCCGCCCTCGTCGGTCTCCTGGGCGCGCCGTTGCCGCGGCTGGGCGTAGCCGTCGTCCCAGACCTCGCAGACGACGCTGCGCTCGCGCAGCAGCCGCAGCCGGATCTCGCCCCGGCCGTGCTTGAGCGCGTTCGTCACCAGCTCGCTGACCAGCAGCTCGGTGGTGTCGACCAGCTCCTCCAGGCCCCGGGCCAGCAGCCAGCTGCACGCGTACTCGCGGGCCTTGGCGACGGAGGTGGGCTCGGGCGGCAGGTCCCAGTTGCCGACGGCGTCCTCGGGGAAGGCGTGCACCTTGGCCATCAGCAGGGCGATGTCGTCCTCGCCGTGGTGCGGATTGAGCTCGCCGAGGACGTGGTCGCAGAGGTCTTCGAGGCCCTTGCCCTCGGCGGAGAGGGCGGCCCGGAAGGCGCGCAGCCCCTCGTCCAGCTGGTGCTTGCGGCTCTCCACCAGGCCGTCGGTGTAGAGGCCGAGGACGGCGCCGTCCGGGAGGGTCAGCTCGACCTCCTCGAAGGGCTCGCCGCCGACGCCGAGCGGCAGGCCGGGTGGCACGTCGAGCATCCGGGCGCCCTCGCCGGGGCTGAGCAGGACGGGCGGCAGGTGGCCGGCGTTGGCGATCCAGCAGCGCCGGGTGACGGCGTCGTAGACCGCGTAGACGCAGGTCGCCAGGTAGACCTCGCGGGCCTCCTCGTCCGCCGTCGAGGTGAGCCGGCCGTACGGGGTGGGCGGGCCGGCCGGCGCGGAGTCGTCGCCGAGGCCGCGGGCGATCTCGTCCAGGGCGGTGAGCACCTCGCCCGGCTCCAGGTCGAGCATCGCGAGGGTGCGGACGGCGGTGCGCAGCTGGCCCATGGCGACGGCGGCGCGCAGGCCGCGCCCCATGACGTCGCCGATGACCAGGGCGGTGCGGTTGCCGGGCAGCGGGATGACGTCGAACCAGTCGCCGCCGACCTCGGTGTTGTTGTTGCTCGGCAGGTAGCGGCAGGCGATCTCCAGTCCGCTGGCAGCCGGCTTGCCCGGGGGCAGCAGGCTGCGCTGGAGGATCAGGGCGCGCTCGTGCTCGCGGCGGTAGAGCCGGGCGTTGTCGATGCAGACGGCGGCGCGGGCGACCAGTTCCTCGGCGATCGCGACGTCGCGGGCGTCGAAGGGCTCGCTGCCGATCGCGCGGGAGAGCTGGACCAGTCCGAGCACCTGGTCGCGGGCGACCAGCGGGACGATCAGGGTGGAGCGCAGCAGCGGGTCGGGCCCGGGCTCGGGGACGACGCTGCGGCCGGTGCGCAGCGCCCGCGCGTGCGGGGAGCGGCGCGGGTAACAGAGGGTGCCGCCGGCTTCGGCGATCGGCAGGCCGGTGACCGAGCCGAGCACCGAGGAGGCGCCGCCGACGACGCTGGAGACGGCGACCCGGCGCAGTTCGCCGCTGCCGTCGGTGAGCACGGTGTCGCCGAGCCGGCCGGCGCTGGGGACGGTCTCGCCGGACAGCAGCGCGGTGTAGAGGTCGACGGTGGCGAGGTCGCAGAACGGCGGGACGACGACGTCCAGCAGTTCCTTGGCGGTGGTCTCCAGGTCGAGGGTGGAGCCGATGTGCGCGCTGGCCTCGTTGAGCAGGGCGAGGTTGCGGCGCACGCCGTCGGCCTCGCGCTCGGCGACGTGCCGGCTGGTGACGTCGGAGACCTGGCCGGCGACGCCGATCGGCTGTCCGGCGGCGCCGTTGAGGCGGTACAGCGAGACGGCCCAGAGCCGGTTGCCCTCGCGGGTCGGTACGGCGCCGTGGAAGCGCAGGTCGAAGACGGCCTCACCGGTGGCGAGGACCTTGCGCAGGGCGGCGGTGAGGCGGTCGGCCTCGGAGTGCGGGAAGAGGTCGTGCGGGGTGAGGCCTTCGAGGTCGGTGGGGGCCAGGCCCATCCCGGAGGCGAAGGCGTCGTTGACCCGCTGGAGGCGCAGCCGGTCGTCGAACAGGATGAAGCCGGTGGGCGTCTGCCCGAAGACGGCCTCGGACGCGGCGAGGTCGGTCTCCACCCGGCGCAGTCGGCCGAGGTCGACGGCCAGGCAGGTGGCCCCGGCGGTGGGCAGGGCGCTGTCGGGCATCAGGTAGAGCTCGGCGAGGCCCTCGCCGCCGGCGGCGTCCCGGTAGGGGGTGGTGCCGACCCACTCCTCGCCGGCCAGGGTGCGTTCCAGCCGGGCGCGGCCGCGCTGCCAGAGTTCGCGCGGGACGAAGGTGGTGATCGGGTCGGCGCCGACGGCCTCGGCGGCGGCGACGCCGAAGAAGTCGGCGGCGCGCTCGCTCCACTGGCTGATCCGGCCGTCGGGGCCGATCGCGAAGGTGGCGACCCTGATGTAGTCGTAGATCGATCCCGGGTCCCCGGCGCCCCAGGGGTGGGCGTCGACCAGGTGGGCGGCTCGGCTCTGACCCGCGGCCCCTGCGCCCGGCGGGGTCGCCGGGGTGGGCAGGTGCGGGGAGCCGGCCTGCCCAGGCACAGCGGCATGACCGCTGCTGCTCGGCGCGTTCCGCGCCGGGGTGCTGTTCAACGGACCGACCCCTCCAACCCGCGACCGTCCGGATGTCGAGAAGACCGAGTATTCATCATCGAGGGGTACGTTCACACGCCCTCAACATCACAACATCAGATCGGGCGAAGGTTTTTGTCCTACCGCCCGCGCAACCACAATGCCACGCCCGCGCCCCCTTCCGGCGTGCGCGCTCCCCCCGGGCCTCCGATGGCATATGCGGCCCTGTTCTACTCGCGTCCCGCTTCGCTCATGACTCGACGGGCTCATTACCCGGCAGCGCCTGCTCGAACCAGACGACCTTGCCGATCCCTTCGGCCCGGGCGCCCCAGTGCAGCGCCAGCCGCCGGACCAGCTCCAGGCCCCGGCCGCCCTCGTCGGCCTCGGCCGCGTGCCGCTCCCGGGGCGGGTCGGGCAGCGGGTCGGAGATCTCGACCAGCAGGGTCTCCCCGAGCGTCAGCCGGACGCCGATGGGGGCGCTGGCGTACCGGACGGCGTTCGTGACCAGCTCGCTGACCAGCAGCTCGGCGGTGTCGGTCAGCGCCTCGACGCCCCACTCGGTGAGCGTGGAGCGGACCAGCCGGCGGGCCCGGGAGACGGCGGTGGGCTCGGCGGGCAGCGTCCAGCCGGCCGTCGGGGTGCCGGCCTGGCCGTGGCCGAGCCGGGCCAGCAGCAGCGCGACGTCGTCCGGCTCGCGGCCCTGTTCCATGGTGTCGAGCACCGCCTCGCAGGCGGCCTGGATGGAGGCGTACGGCTCCTGGAGCACGGTGATCAGCCGGCCGAGACCGACGTCGAGGTCCTTGTCCCGGGACTCCACCAGGCCGTCGGTGCAGAGCGCGAGCAGGCTGCCCTCGGGGATCTTCAGCTCGACCGCCTCGAACGGGACGCCGCCGACGCCGAGCGGGGCGCCGGAGGGCAGGTCGAGGATCCGGCCGCTGCCGCCGGGCAGCGGGCCGCCGGTCCGGGTCGGCTCCTCGGCCTCCTCGCCCGGCACCACCAGCACCGGCGGGATGTGCCCGGCCTTGGCGACGGTCAGCTTCGCCGTGCCGGGGTCGAACACCGCGTAGACGCAGGTGGCCAGCAGCGCCTCGTCCGGGCCCTGGGCGAGGTCGTCGGCCAGCTCGTGGACGTGCCGCAGCAGGACGTCCGGCGGCAGGTCCAGGGCGGCCAGCACGCGCACGGCGGTGCGCAGCCGGCCCATGGTGGCGGCGGCGCGCAGGCCGTGGCCCATGACGTCGCCGACCACCAGCGCGGTCCGGTCGCCGGGCAGCGGGATGACGTCGAACCAGTCGCCGCCGACCTCGGTGCCGCTGCTGCCGGGGACGTACCGGTAGGCGACCTCGACGCCGGTGGGCTGCGGGACCTGCTGCGGGAGCAGGGTGCGCTGGAGGGTGAGCGCGGCGGTGCGCTCGCGGGCGTAGAGGCGGGCGTTGTCGAGCGAGCTGCCGGCCCGGTCGGCGAGTTCGACGGTGAAGGCCAGGTCGTCCCGGTCGAAGCCCTCCCGGTAGCCGGCCCGGCTGACCAGCAGCAGGCCGATCACGATGCCGCGGGCGCGCAGCGGGACGACCAGCATCGAGTGCACGCCCAGGTCGTGGGCGGCCTGCATCTTCGGGTCGCCGGGGTAGGTGACGTCGTCGAGCTGATCGGCGCCGGAGAGCAGCTCGGGGACGCCGGTGCGCAGCACCCGGCCGCAGGCGGAGTCCTCGGCGAAGGTGATCCGGGCGCCGCGGCGGAGCATCACCTCGACCTCGGGGCCGTCCTGGACGGAGGCGGTGCCGAGCTGGAGCAGCGAGGTGCGGCGGTCGTGGCCGTGCCGGGGCAGGTCGTCGCCGTGGGCGACGGCCTGGAGCAGGATGACCGCCGAGTGGTCGGTGAGCCGGGGGACGACGGAGCCGGCCAGCTCCTGGGCGATCCGGGAGGCGTCGAGCAGGTCGCCGACCCGGGAGCCGAACTCGTTGAGCAGCGACAGCCGGCGGCGGGCGTGCTCGACCTTGGCGACGGCCCGGTAGCGCTCGGTCACGTCCATCACGGTGCCGGAGATGCCGAGCACCCGGCCGGAGCGGTCGGTCATCCGGCTGTAGGAGATCGAGCGGTAGCCGGAGCGCGCGGTGACCGGGGAGGCGAGGGTGACGTCGATGACCGGCTCGCCGGTGGCCAGCACCTGGCGCTGGATGGTGGTGATCTCGTCGGCGGCCCGCTCGGGCAGGGTCTCGCCGGTGGTCCGGCCGACGTGGTCCTCCAGGGCGACGCCGTTCATCTCGGCGAGGGTCTGGTTGACGGCGGTGTAGCGCAGCTCGGTGTCCAGGATGGCGATGCCCAGCGGGGACTGCTCGAACAGCGCGTCGCGGACGGCGAGGTCCCGCTCGACGGCCCGGACGGCGGCCGCCTCGGCCAGGCTGGCCTGGAGGAACGGGGTGCCGTCGCCGTCCACCAGCAGCGAGATCCGGGCGTCCACGGCGACCGGCACGCCGTCCCGGTCGCGCAGTTCGGCGTGCCCGGCCCAGCGGCCGTGCCGCAGGGTGTCCTGGATCGCGGCGCGGATCCGGGCGACCTGCTCCTGATCCGGGATCAGCTCCTCGATCCGGCGGCCGACCAGCAGCTCGTTCGGCCAGCCGAGCAGTTCCTCGGCGGCCGGGCTCCAGAGCACCACCCGGCCGGCGGTGTCCAGGATCGCGATGGCCACCTTGAGCATGTCGAGCAGGCTGCCCTCCGCGGGCGTGCCGGGCCCGCGCGGCGGCTCCGAGGGGCCGCCGGGGAACGGGCGGCCGGGGCGGCTGCGCGGGGCGGGCTGCGCCCCCGGGCCGGGGACGCTCAGGGTGGGGGCCGGCTGGGCGGGCTGCGGGGCCTCGGGGGCGGCGGCGGCACCCGGCCGACGGCGGCCGGCCGGCGGCTGCGGGGCGGTCGGGCGGGCACCGCGGCGCAGCCGGGCGCGGGCGGCGGCGCCCCCCGCGCTGCCTGTCCGCCGTGCTCCCCCGCCGCCGCTCCCGGTACTCGACACCGACGGGGCCTCCGGCTCTGGTCGGGATCGGCGGCGCCGGCTGGGGCGGCTCACCGATCGTGACGAATAGTGCCGAAAAGTGACATACCCAGCACAGCCCAGGCTATCCCGGCATTCGGGGCGTCTTGTCCGATTGACCTACCCGGGGGCCGGGCGCGTCGGCGGCCCCGCACGGCCGTCACGGCCCGCCCGGCCCGTACGGCCTCAGGAGTGCAGCAGCCGGGCGACGTGCGGGAGGACGTCCCGGTCGTGCTCGATCCAGTCGACGGAGTCCAGCTCGTCCGGGCCGAGCCAGCGCAGCTCGTCGTGGTCCTCCAGCGGACGCGGCTCGCCGGCCAGCAACTCGGCCGCCCAGAAGTGCAGCTCCAGGCCCGGCCGGACGGTCCACGTGCCCGGCAGCCGGACCAGCGCCCGGGCCCGGACGCCCAGCTCCTCCAGCAGCTCCCGCTCCAGCGCCCGCGCCTCGGTCTCGCCGGGCTCGGCCTTGCCGCCCGGGAACTCCCAGCGCCCGGCCACCGCCGCGGGCGCGCTGCGGCGGGCGGCGAGCACCCGGCCCGCGCGGATGAGCGCGCCGCCGACGACGATCCGGGTCTCGGTCGGGTTCTCGACGGTCCTGTCCATGGCCCCGACCCTATGTCCTCGGCGTCACCGCTCCGGGCTGTCCTCGGCCTCGACCCAGTACAGCTGCTTGTGGCCGCGTGCCTCGTACTCGGCCGCCAGACGCTCGGCCTCGGGGCGGTCGAGGCCCTTGGCGACGAGGTAGCGGTTGCCGTTGTCGTCCTGTCGCATCACCCGGAAGGTGCCCATGGCGGGAGGGTATCCCCGGCCGGCGTGGGGGTCGGGCCGGGGATACGTCCTGGGAACGCTACGCGCGAATCGCTACCGGCAGGTACGGGCGCGGTTAACGACGGGTAACCCGCTCAGACCCGGAGGTCCGGGACCTGCTCCCCGGTGGAGAGGTTGAGCGCCCGGCGGATCTCCACGCTCATCGGCCCGGTCTTGCCCACCAGCGCCCTGGCCCGCCGGATGTCGGCCTCCAGGTCGGTGCCGGCCGCGGCGGTGTCCCAGGCGGTGGCGGCCTCCTGCTGGGCGGCGGCCAGCTCGGCGACCTTCGGCGCGACCTCGGCCGGCCAGAGGTTCGCGGCCTTGGTCAGCGCCTCGGCCTCGGCGTGCGAGGCGGTCGCCATCTGCCGGGCCCAGTCCCGGTGGAGCGACGGCGCGACGGCGAACTCCTTCTTCGGCTGGCTCGCGTAGGCGGAGTTGAAGCCCCGGACGGCCTCCAGGTAGGCCAGCTGGGCGGAGTTCAGGCTGCCCCGGTCGGTGCGGACAGTCCCCCGGTGCTGGGCGTCGCGGTCCTCGAACGCGCAGGTGACGTACCGCTCGCCGGACTTCCAGTTGCCCGGGGTCGGGTAGAGGTAGACGTCGTCCATGCCGTCCGGGATCGCCCACTGGTCGAGCGCGTACTCGTCGAGCACCCGGCGGCACAGCTCGGCGGCGCGCTCGCGCACCTGGGTCTCGCCCGGGTAGGACGGGCCGTCGCTCTCCGGGATCCGGGCGGTGCCGGCCACCTCGCCATGGTGCGCGGCCGAGCAGGGCACCCGGCGCACCCAGTACAGCGTCTCGTCGCCGCCCTCCGGGTCGGTCCGGCTGCCGCCGTCGGGGGTGTTGTAGCAGTCCCCGGACTTCAGCGCGGACCACGCGACGGACCCGGCCGGGGCCTTGGGGGCGCGGCCGGGGCGGTCGCTCGCGGACGGGGCGACGACGGCGCCGATCAGACCGAGGGCCAGCAGCAGCGAGCCGATCACGCCGAGCACCAGACCGGTCACCGCCATGCCCAGACCGCGCTCCTTGCGGCGGTTGATCTGGACCAGCGCGACGATGCCGAACACCAGGGCCACCGGCGCCACCAGGACCAGGCCGGTCACCAGGGAGCCGACGGCGAAGCCGTTGGTGGGGGCCGGGCCCGGCGGGTACGGGTGGCCGGGCTGGAAGCCGGACTGCGCGGCGGGCGGCACCGAGGCCCAGCCCCCGGCGGGCAGCGGGTGCGGCGGCGCGGGCGGGGCCAGCGACGGCGGCGGGGCCACCGGCGGGCCGACGGGTCCGGCCGGGGCGGCGGGCGGGGCGGCGAGGTCGGGGGCCGCCCACGGGTTGGCCGGGGCGGTGCCTGCGGGGGCGGCGTCCGTCGGGGCGCCGCCTGTCGGGGTCTTCGGCTTGTCGAGGTCGACCCGACGGGCCGCCTCCACCGCCTCCCTCGGATCCACCGGATCCGCCACGACGGTCCGCGCGGGCGACTCCGGCCCCGGAACGGGCACCTCGGACTCAGGCTTGGACACGTGGACTCCCCCGGCCCGCCGGTACGGGCATCAGCTCGGCTGTTCGACTCGTCGACTCGTCGGCGCCGCCACCGAACGGGCGGGCCGGACGGGCCGTGGCGGGCCCGCCACGGACGGTCGCGCGGACTCTACCCGATCCTCTCGAACACCCTCGCGACCACGGCACCCGCCCCCGGCCCAGGTCAGCCCCGCGCCAGGATCTCGCCGTGCAGCATCGAGAACCAGCCGTCCCCGGCCGCGCTCCACTCCCGCCAGCCGGCCGCCACCCGGTCCAACTCGGCCGCGTCGGCGAAGCCCCGTTCCACCGCCGTCCGGGCGATGCCGGTGCCCGTCATCCGGTCCGCCCACATCCCGGCCCACCAGGCGCGCTGCTCGGGCGTCGCGTACGTCCAGGTGCCGGCGCCCGCGGTGACCTCGGTGAAACCGGCCGCGCGGGCCCAGGACAGCAGCCGCCGGCCGGCATCCGGCTCGCCGCCGTTGGCGCGGGCGATCCCCCGGTACAGCTCCAGCCACCGCTCCAGCGCGGGCACTTCGGGGTACCAGGTCATCGATGCGAAGTCGACGTCCCGGGCCGCGACCACGCCGCCGGGCGCCGTCACCCGGCGCATCTCGCGCAGCGCCGCCACCGGGTCGGCCACGTGTTGCAGCACCTGGTGCGCGTGCACCACGTCGAACTCGCCGTCCCGGTACTTCAGTTGGTGAACGTCCGCGACCTCGAAGACCACGTTGGACAGGCCCCGTTCGGCGACGTACGCCGCGGCCTGCTCCAGCACCTCGGCCGAGGAGTCCACCGCCACCACCCGACCGCCGGGGCCGACCAGTCCGGCCAGGTCCGCGGTGATCGTGCCGGGCCCGCAGCCCACGTCCAACAGGGCCTGGCCGGGCCGCAGTTCGGACAGCAGGTAGCCGGCGGAGTTGGCCGCCGTCCGGGAGCGGTGCGAGCGCAGCACGGCCTCCTGGTGGCCGTGCGTGTAGACGACGGGCTGCGGTCCGGTCATGAGATCCCCCTCGGTGCGGCCGGCTTTTCGCGACGCCTCCGACGCTACCGGACGTCCCGCATGGCGAGAAGATTCGTCTCACATTTCGACCGTCGGAGGGTCGCGCCACCCCCGGCCGCCGTACCGTGGAGGCGCCCCCGACAGAACGGTCCCGCCATGCCCGGCCAGCGCCCCTTCGTCCTGCTGAGCGCCGCCGTGTCGCTCGACGGCCACCTCGACGACGCCTCGCCCGACCGCCTGCTGCTCTCCAACCCGGCCGACTTCGACCGGGTCGACGCCGAACGCGCCGCCGCCGACGCGATCCTGGTCGGCGGCAACACCTTGCGCGCCGACAACCCGCGCCTGCTGGTCAACGACCCCGCGCGCCGGGCCGCCCGGCTCGCCGCCGGCCGCCCGGAGTACCCGCTGAAGGTCACCCTCAGCGCGAGCGGCGCGCTCGACGCCGACCTGCGCTTCTGGCACACCGGCGGCGCCAAGCTCGCCTACACCACGGACACGGGCGCCGCGGCGCTGCGCCCCCGGCTGGCCGGGCTGGCCGAGGTGGTGGCGCTCGGCGCCGCAGTGGACCTCGGCGCGGTGCTGGACGACCTGGGCGCCCGGGGCGTGCGGCGGCTGATGGTCGAGGGTGGCAGCGGGGTGCACACCCAGTTCCTGGCCCAGGGCCTGGCGGACGAACTCCAGCTGGCCGTCGCCCCGTTGCTGGTGGGCCAGGCGGGGGCGCCGCGGTTCGTCGGCCCGGCCGCCTTCCCCGGCGGCCCGGCCCGGCGGATGCGCCTGCTGGAGGCACGTACCGTGGACGACGTCGTCCTGCTCAGGTACGCCCCGAAGGAGCCCGCCCCGTGACCACCGACCTCGACCACCTGCGCCGGGCCGTGGAGCTCTCCCGCCGCTGCCCGCCCTCCGAGACGGCCTTCTCGGTCGGCGCGGTCATCGTCGGCGCCGACGGCACGGTGCTGGCGGAGGGCTACAGCCGTGAGGTCGACCCGCACAACCACGCCGAGGAGGCGGCCCTCGGCAAGCTCCCGGCGGGCGACCCACGGCTGCGCGGGGCGACCGTCTACAGCTCGCTGGAGCCGTGCGGGCAGCGCGCCTCACGGCCGGTCCCGTGCGCCCGGCTGATCATCGCGGCGGGCGTCCCGCGGGTGGTGGTGGCCTGGCGGGAGCCGGACCTGTTCGTCGCCGACTGCCAGGGCACCGCCCTGCTGGAGGCGGCCGGGGTGGAGGTCGTCGAGCTGCCGGAGCTCGCCGAGGAGGCCCGCACGGTCAACGCCCACCTGCTCGGCTAGGCCGGGGGGCGGTGCGGAACGGGTCGCCCCCGACCGCTTGGTTTGCACGCGAATGCACCAGCCCGCCCCGCGCCCTCCGGGGGCCCGTGCTTCCCTGAAACGGCCCGCCACGCACGCCCACCCACCCGTGCGGGCCCGACCGTAAAGGAACCCCGGAGATGCCCGACACCCCGACCCAGCGCTGCAACTTCACCAACGCCCGCCCGACGCTCAAGGAGGGCTCGTCGGGAGACGCGGTCAAGCAGGCGCAGTGCTACCTCAACTCCTCGCTGACCGGAACGGCACTCCTCGTGGACGGCCAGTTCGGCCCCATCACCGACGCCGCGACGAGACGCTTCCAGCAGTGCGCCGGCATCATCGTCGACGGCGTCATCGGCGCCCAGACGTGGTCGTTCCTGACCTTCTGGTCCAACTCCCCGGGCTTCGTCTGCTGAGCGCCCCCGATGAGCGTTGTGTACACATGGGACACTCGGTACCGTTGAACCCATGACACAGCCGCTGCCCATAGAGTCCATCCGCGATGTGCGCGCACACCTCGCCGAGGTCGTGGAGCGTGCCGACCGCGACGACCTGCCCACGGTGATCACCCGCCGCGGCAAGGAGGTCGCCGCCGTGGTGTCGATCGAGGTCCTGCGCAAGTACCAGGAGTGGGAAGAGCGCGAGATCAACCGGATCATCGACGAGCGCATGGCCAACCCGGCGCCCGGCATCCCGATCGAGGACATCATGAGGGAGACGCTGGCGCGCGGTGAGTGAGTACCGGACCGTCTTCCGCCCCGAGGCGCAGGCCGAGCTTCGTAAGATCCCCCGCGACATGGCGCTGCGCATCCTGGCCAAGCTGACCCAGCTGGAGAGCGACCCCCTCGGGTACAACACCACGGCACTCGTGTCGCAGCCGGAACGCCGACGCCTCCGGGTCGGCGACTACCGCGTCGTCTACACGATCGACAACGGAGAGCTCGTGGTGTGGGTCGTCCACGTCGGACACCACTCCACGGTCTACGACACCTGACACCGGACGACCCGGCGCCGAAAGATCCGGCCCCCGTCCGGCGCGGTGACGACGGAGGGGTCGGCTCCCGGAGGAGCCGACCCCTGCTGTCCTGGGCGCCGGCGGATGCAGTTCGCGGGCGGTGGGGGACCGGTCAGACGTTGAAGCGGAACTCCACCACGTCGCCGTCCTGCATGACGTACTCCTTGCCCTCGATGCGGGCCTTGCCCTTGGAGCGGGCCTCGGCGATGGAGCCGGTCTCGACGAGGTCGGCGAAGGAGATCACCTCGGCCTTGATGAAGCCCTTCTGGAAGTCGGTGTGGATGACACCGGCGGCCTCGGGGGCGGTGGCGCCCTTCTTGATGGTCCAGGCGCGGGCTTCCTTGGGGCCGGCGGTCAGGTAGGTCTGCAGGCCCAGGGTGTCGAAGCCGACCCGGGCGAGGGTGGCCAGGCCGGGCTCCTCCTGGCCCATGGACTGGAGGAGTTCGAGGGCCTCGGCGTCGTCGAGCTCGATCAGCTCGGACTCGATCTTGGCGTTGAGGAAGATCGCCTCGGCCGGGGCGACCAGCTCGCGCTGGGCGTTCTTGAAGTCCTCGTCGGCCAGCTCGGCCTCGTCCACGTTGAAGACGTAGAGGAAGGGCTTGGCGGTCAGCAGGTGGAGCTCGCGGATCGGGGCGGTGTCGAAGCCGGCCTCGAAGAGGGTCTTGCCGGTCTCCAGGATCGCCTGCGCGGCCTCGGCGGCGGCCAGCACGGGGGCGGTGTCCTTCTTGAGGCGCGCCTCCTTCTGGAGCCGCGGGAGCACCTTCTCGATGGTCTGGAGGTCGGCCAGGATCAGCTCGGTGTGGATGGTCTCGATGTCGTCCTTGGGCGACACCTTGCCGTCCACGTGCACCACGTCGGGGTCGGTGAAGGCGCGCACGACCTGGCAGATCGCGTCCGACTCGCGGATGTTGGCGAGGAACTTGTTGCCGAGGCCCTCGCCCTCGCTGGCGCCGCGCACGATGCCGGCGATGTCGACGAAGTCGACGGTGGCCGGGAGGATGCGCTGGGAGCCGAAGATCTCGGCGAGCTTGGTCAGACGCTCGTCCGGGACGCCGACGACGCCCACGTTCGGCTCGATGGTGGCGAACGGGTAGTTGGCCGCCAGCACGTCGTTCTTGGTCAGGGCGTTGAACAGGGTCGACTTGCCGACGTTCGGCAGGCCGACGATTCCGATCGTGAGCGACATGAAGCGCAGTCCCGTGGGCTTGGAGGAGTTGGGTCGGCACCGTGCGGGCCGACCCCCAAGTCTACGGGCAGCGCCTCACGCCCCGGTCGCCGCCGGAGGGGCTCCGGGAACACCGGCCGGTTGCCCGGCTCGTCGGCGGCGTGGAACCGGCGGTGACCGGGCAGGTTGTCCTCCGGACCACCGGGGGCTCGGCCGCCTGGCAGACGATCACATCAGTACGCCGTCCGGAGACACGGAGCAGGGCCTGAACGGTCCATTACACAGTGTGGCGATGATCGGACCGTACGTTGGGCGGGTGGAGCAGAGCATCCGTACCCAGCCGCCAGGGCCCAGACGCCGACCGCCGAACGGCGCGGCCGGGGCCGCCGTCCCCGGGCCCGGCCGGGCTCCCGAGACCACCGGAGCCCCCGCCGCCCCCTCCTCCCGGCTGCGCCCGGTGGCCGGCCCGCCCCCCGCCGGCCGCCCGGCCACGCCCCGGCTGCGGCTGCGCCTGCCGCTGCGCGGGCGCTCCGGGGCGCCGCTGTACGGGCGGCGCCGGACCGGGCGGCCGACCCGGCTGACGGCAGTCGGCACCGGCGTGGTCGCCGTGCTGGCCACGCTCGCGGTGGCCGGCCTGGACCGGCTGCTGTTCGACGGTCTCGGCTGGCTGTTCGGCGTCGGCTACCTGGTGGTCTGCTTCCAGCTCGCCGTCCGGGTGCGCTACGCCGACCTGCTGGCCGCGCCGATCAGCGGGCCGATCGCCTTCGCCCTGGCGCTGCTGCTGCTCGGCCCGGTCTCCTCCGCGGGCGTCACCGCCCAGGTGGTGGCGCTGGCGACCGGGCTGGCGCTACGGGCGGGCTGGCTGTTCGCCGGCACCGGGCTGGCCGCGCTGATCGTGCTCGCCCGGTTCGTGGCCCAGCGCCGGATCCACCGCTCCCGCTGAGGGCGGGCGGGTCAGCCCGCCGCCCGGGCCGCCGCCATGGCGGCACCGACGATGCCCGCGTCGTTGCGCAGCTCCGCCGGCACCACCCGGGCCTCGCGCTCGCGCAGCAGCGGCAGGAACTTCTCGTGCTTGCGGCTCACCCCGCCGCCGATCACGATCAGCTGCGGCGAGAACAGCATCTCCACCAGGTCGAGGTACTCGTCGACGCGGCGCGACCACTGCTCCCAGTTCAGCCCGTGCCGTTCCTTGGCGGCCGAGGAGGCCCGGCGTTCGGCGTCCTTGCCGCGCAGTTCCAGGTGGCCCAGCTCGGTGTTGGGCACCAGCGCGCCGTCCACGAAGAGCGCGCTGCCGATGCCGGTGCCGAAGGTGAGCACCAGGACCACGCCCGGCTGGGCGTGCCCGGCGCCGTGGGTGGTCTCGGCGAGCCCGGCCGCGTCCGCGTCGTTGAGGACGGTCGCGGGCAGGTCCAGCGCCTCGCGGAACAGGCCCTCGGCGTCCAGGCCGATCCAGCCCTTGTCCACGTTGGCCGCGGTTCTGGTGCGGCCGCCGACCACCACGCCGGGGAAGGTCAGCCCGACCGGGCCCTGGTGGTCGAAGTGGCGGACCACCTCGCGGACGGCGGCGACCACGGCCTCGGGGGCCGACGGCTGCGGGGTGAGCACCTTGTGGCGCTCCTGGGCGAGCGCGCCGCGGGCGAGGTCGACCGGGGCTCCCTTGATCCCCGAACCGCCGATGTCCACACCGAAAACCGCCGCCATGTCGAGCACCCTCCGCCGGAGCCGTTGACCCGTCGGCCGCGGACCCCGTTGTCCACAGCCTGTGCACAAAGCTACGAGAGCGGGTGCGGGCGCGCACAGCGGAAAACCCGGCACCCGCACGGGGTGCCGGGTTCTCCGTGGCAGGGGTTACAGCTTGCCGGCCGCCTCGGCGCGCAGGTCGCGGCGCAGCTCCTTGGGCAGCGAGAAGGTCAGGTGCTCCTCGGCGGTCTTGACCGTCTCGACGGTGTCGTAGCCGCGCGCGGCCAGCCACTCCAGCACGCCGTCGACCAGGATCTCCGGCACCGAGGCGCCGCTGGTCAGGCCGACCGTGGTGACGCCCTCCAGCCAGGCGTCCTGGATCTCCTCGGCGAAGTCCACCAGGTGGGCGGCCTTGGCGCCGTACTCCAGGCCGACCTCGACCAGGCGGACCGAGTTGGAGGAGTTCTTGGAGCCGACCACGATCAGCAGGTCGGTCTCCGGGGCCAGCTGCTTGACGGCGACCTGGCGGTTCTGGGTCGCGTAGCAGATGTCGTCGCTGGGCGGGCTGACCAGCAGCGGGAAGCGCTTCTTCAGCTCGCCGACGGTGGCCATGGTCTCGTCCACCGACAGGGTGGTCTGGGAGAGCCAGACGACCTTGGACTCGTCCCGGACCCGCACGCCCGCGACGTCCTCGGCACCGTCCACCAGGTGGATCCGGTCCGGGGCCTCGCCCATCGTCCCGATGACCTCCTCGTGGCCCTCGTGGCCGACCAGCAGGATGTCGTAGCCCTCGTCGGCGAAGCGCACGGCCTCCTTGTGCACCTTGGTGACCAGCGGGCAGGTGGCGTCGATGGTGGCGAGCCGGCCGGCCTTCGCCTCGTCGTGGACGGACGGCGCGACGCCGTGCGCGGAGAAGACCACGATCGAGCCCTCGGGCACCTCCTCCGTCTCGTCGACGAAGACCGCGCCCTTCTTCTCCAGGGTCTGCACCACGTACTTGTTGTGGACGATCTGCTTGCGGACGTAGATGGGGGCCCCGTACTGCTCCAGGGCCTTCTCCACGGCGATCACGGCGCGGTCGACACCCGCGCAGTAGCCCCGGGGGGCGGCGAGCAGGACACGGCGCTGCGCGGTGTTGGACATGGCTCCATCGTACGGGCGGCGGGGAGCCGCGCCGACGCGAGGCGCTTTCCGGACGGACCCGGTCGACAGTGCTCAAATGTGGTGCTTATGAGCGACCACGTGGTCCAGAGCGGTCTGCGCCGCAGCCTGGGTGTCCGCGACCTGATGGTCTACGGCCTGCTGTTCATCGCCCCGATGGCCCCCGTCGGTGTGTTCGGCGTGCTCGACGCCAAGAGCCACGGGGCGGTCGCCACCGTCTACCTCGCGGCGACCGTCGCGATGGGCTTCACCGCCTTCTCGTACACGCAGATGGTGCGCGCGGTGCCGCAGACCGGCTCGGTGTTCGCGTACGCCCGGGCCGGGCTGGGCGAGGGCGCCGGGTTCGTCGCCGGGTGGATGGCGATGCTCGACTACCTGCTGATCCCGGCCGTCGCCTACCTGTTCTCCGGGATCGCGCTGCACTCGCTGGTGCCGGGGGTGTCGCGCTGGGTGTGGACGGTGCTCGCGGTGCTGGTGACCACGGCGCTCAACCTGGCCGGGGTGCGGACGGCGGCGGTGGCCGGCTTCGCGGTGCTCGCCCTGGAGCTCGCGGTGCTGGCCGCGTTCCTGGTCGCGGCCGTGGTGGCGCTGGTCCAGGACGGCGCGCGGCGCGGCTGGGACACCCCGTTCACCGCCGTCGGCGACTTCTCGCTCCCCGCGGTGCTGTCGGCGGTGTCCGTCGCGGTCCTCTCCTACCTGGGCTTCGACGCGATCGCGACCTTCGTCGAGGAGGCCGTCGGCGCCTCGGCGGCGGTGGCCCGGGCGGTGCTCTGGTGCCTGGCGCTGGCCGGGGTGCTGTTCGTCGCCCAGACCTACCTGGCCGCGCTGCTGGCGCCGACCACCCCGCAGCAGCTGGCGGCCGATCCGGCGGCGCAGGGCCCGGCGTTCTACGACACCGTCGAGAGCGGCGTCGGGCACTGGCTGCACGTCCTGGTGGCGGCGAGCAAGGCGATCGGCGCGGCCTTCGCGGCGCTGGCCGGACAGGCGGCGGCCGGGCGGCTGGTCTACGCGATGGGCCGGGACGGGCGGCTGCCCCGCGCGCTCGGCGCGGTCGACCCGGCCAGCGCGGTGCCGCGCCGGGCGCTGCTCGCGGCCGCGGTGGTCACCATGGCCGCGGCGGTCTGGGCGGCGAACCGGGACGACGGGCTCGACCGGCTGACCTCGGTGGTGAACGTGGGCGCGCTGACCGCCTTCGTGCTGCTGCACGCCTCGGTGATCGGCTGGTACACCGTCCAGCACGGCTCGCGGGACCGGCTGCGGCACCTGGTGGTCCCGGCGCTGGGGATCGCGGTGATCGCCGCGGTGGTCTACGAGGCCTCGACGACCGCGCAGATCGTCGCCCTGGTGTGGCTGGCGGTCGGCCTGGTGGTGCTGGGCGTCCAGGGTTCGGGTTCCGCCGGAAGTGTCGGCCCGCGCCGCTAGCCTCGTACCCATGGCCAACACCAGCTCCCCCGAAGCCCCGCTCCCGGTCGGCAAGGTCTCCGCGCTGATCGGCGGCTGGATCGACCGGCTCGGCGCGGTGTGGGTGGAGGGGCAGATCACCCAGCTCAGCCGCCGCCCCGGCGCCGGCGTGGTGTTCCTGACCCTGCGCGACCCGCAGGCGGACGTGTCCCTGACGGTGACCTGCTTCCGCTCGGTGTTCGACCAGGTCGCGGAGGTGGTGCAGGAGGGCGCGCGGGTCGTCGTGCACGCCAAGCCGGAGTGGTACGCGGCGCGCGGGCAGCTGTCGCTGCGGGCCTCGGAGATCCGGCCGGTCGGGCTCGGCGAGCTGCTGGCCCGGTTGGAGCAGCTGAAGCGGCGGCTCGCCGGGGAGGGCCTGTTCGCGGCCGAGCGGAAGAAGCCGCTGCCCTTCCTGCCGCAGTGCGTCGGGCTGGTCACCGGGCGCGGCTCGGCGGCCGAGCGGGACGTCCTGGAGAACGCCCGACGGCGCTGGCCCGCCGTCCGCTTCGAGGTCCGCAACGTCCCGGTGCAGGGCGTCAGCGCGGTGGAGCGGGTGAGCGCGGCCGTCCGGGAGCTGGACGAGCACCCCGAGGTGGACGTGATCATCGTGGCCCGGGGCGGCGGCAGCGTGGAGGACCTGCTGCCGTTCTCGGACGAGGGGCTGGTGCGGCTGGTCGCGGCCGCGCGGACGCCGGTGGTCAGCGCGATCGGGCACGAGCCGGACCAGCCGCTGCTGGACTTCGTCGCCGACCTGCGCGCCTCCACCCCGACCGATGCCGCCAAACGGGTGGTTCCGGACGTCGGCGAGGAGCTCGCCAAGGTGCTGCACCTGCGGGACCGGGCCCGCCGGCACGTCCTCGGCCGGGTCGAGCGCGAGCAGCACGGGCTGGACGGCCTGCGCAGCCGCCCGTCGCTGGCCGCGCCGCACCGGATGCTGGACGGCCGCGGCCAGGAGGTGTCCGCGCTGCTGGACCGGGCCCGGCGCACCCTGCGGCACCGGCTGGACCACGCGCAGAGCGACCTCGGGCACACCCTGGCCCGGGTGGTCGCGCTCTCCCCGGCGGCCACCCTGGAGCGCGGCTACGCGGTGCTCCAGCGGGCGGACGGCGCGGTGGTGACCGACCCGGCGCAGGTCGCGGCCGGCGAGGGGCTGCACGCCCGGGTGGCGGGCGGGGCCTTCGAGGTCACCGTGGCCGAGGCGGCTCAGGAGTAGGAGCGCTGGCGGGAGAGCGCGGTGGAGTGCTCGCCGAAGCCCAGGCTGCGGTACAGCGCCTCGCCGCCGCTGCTGGCGTGCAGGTCGATCCGGCCGACCCGGCGTTCGTCGAACCAGGCCAGCAGCGCCTCGGTGCAGGCCCGGCCGTAGCCGCGCAGCCGGTGGTCCGGGTCGGTGCAGATGTTGAAGACGAAGCCGAACAGGCCGTCCGGGTTGCCCGGCGCGGGCAGCCGGTGCTCCAGCGTGCCGACCGCGCAGGCCGCGAGCCGGCCGGGCCGCCCCGGGTCGTCGACGACGAAGGACGGCATGGTCAGCGCCCCGGCCGGGACGGCGAGGCGCTCGCGCAGCACCCGCTCGGCGGTGGCCTGCCAGGGCCCGGGCCCGGCCAGCGCGGCCATGCCGGGCATCGCCTCGAACATCAGGTTGCGCAGCCGGACGAGCTCGGGCGCGTCGGTGGGGAGCGCGGGTCGGACCTCGATCATGCGGCGGAGGCTAGCCCCGGGAACCGGTCGGGTGCATCCGAATTGCCCGCCGGCCCTCCGGTGCGACCGCGGTGTCGGTGTCAGCCCCTAGGCTGGCCCGCATGGCAGAGCAGCAGGAACCGCACAGCGTCCCGCAGACCCCGGACGACGCACTGGGCTACGAGCACGCCCGGGACGCGCTGCTGGAGGTCGTCCGGCAGCTGGAGAACGGCGGGACGTCGCTGGAGGAGTCGCTGGCCCTGTGGGAGCGCGGCGAGCAGCTGGCGAAGGTCTGCCAGCGCTGGCTGGACGGCGCCCGGGCCCGGCTGGACGCCGCGCTGGCGGCCGAGGAGGGGGCGACCTCCGGCGGCGAGTGACACAGCTCACAGCAGACCCAGGAATCGTTGAAAGTTCACCCATGTTGGAAGGGGTGATCGGCCGCGGCCGGTCAACCCGACGAACCCCCTCCCGCATGAGGTGCAGACAGACATGACCACCGACGCCCTGGTCCTCGACACCGCCGCTCAGGACCTGCTGTTCCGCGAGGCCCGCACCGCGAACACCTTCACCGAGGAGCCGGTCAGCGACGAGCAGATCCAGGCCATCTACGAACTGGTCAAGTTCGGCCCGACCGCGCTGAACCAGCAGCCGCTGCGCGTGGTCCTGGTCCGCTCGGCCGAGGCCCGCGAGCGCCTCGTCCAGCACCTGTCGGACGGCAACAAGGCGAAGACCGCCGCCGCGCCGCTGACCGCCATCCTGGCCGTGGACAACGAGTTCCACGAGGAGCTGCCGACTCTCTTCCCGCACTTCCCGCAGGCCAAGGACGCGTTCTTCTCGGAGCGCCCGGCCCGCGAGGCGTCCGCCCAGATGAACGGCGCCCTCCAGGCCGGCTACTTCATCATCGGCGTGCGCGCCGCCGGCCTGGCCGCCGGCCCGATGACCGGCTACGACGCCGAGGGCATCAACAAGGAGTTCTTCGCCGACGGCGAGCACTCGGTGCTGGCCGTGGTCAACATCGGCAAGCCGGGCGAGAACGCCTGGTACCCGCGTTCGCCGCGACTGGCGTACGACCAGGTCGTCACCACGGTCTGACACAGGCCGCCACGCGGTCGGTCACGCAGGCCGTCACGCGGTCGGTCACGCACGAGGGCCCGCACCGGTTCGTCCGGTGCGGGCCCTCGCGTTCGTTCCCGGCAGGCGCGGGCGCGCTACTTGAGCGCCTGCGCCAGCTCGGCCAGCTCCTCGTAGGAGGCGGTGCCGGCGACCAGCGTGGTCGCGCCGCCGTTCTGCACGGCCAGGGCGCGGGCCTTGGGGCCCTGCAGCCGATCCCAGGTCGCACCGGCCACCTGGGAGGCACCGTCCGGGGCGGCGCCCTTGACCTTGTCCGCGACCAGCGCGTCGCGCGGCGCGTCGCTCTGCTCCACCGCCGCGTACTGCCCGGACGGCGTGACGAAGCCCAGGTGCCAGGCGTTGCCCTTGCCGGTCGCGGCGGGCTCGTAGCTGACCGAGGTGGCCCGCCACTTGTCGGACAGCCCCTCCGGAACGACCAGCGGGTACGGCGCGGCGCGCTTCGCAGAGGCCGCCGCCACCCGGTACTCGACCACGTGAACCCCGTCGCCGTTCGCGTCGTGCGGCAGGAACAGGTACCCGATCCAGACCACGACACCGACCGCCAGCATCGACAGGACCATGTCCCGTACGGTCTGCCGACCCCTCATGCCCTTGCTCTCTCCAGCCACCCCCACATGGTGACTCATCCCTCCTCCGACCTGGTCACCCGGGGTCCCGCGTACGGGTGAAGCGGGACGAACCGGTGCTTTCCGCGACGGGGTGGGGACCCGCGCCACAGACAGTCATCTCGTGGGCAGATACGATCGCAGAACCCTCACCACGGCGTTCGACCAGGCAGTAGTCGGGCGCTCACTGGCCGTCGCGTACAGAGAGGTAACGACGATGACCACGCAGTACCCGCACCACCTTCCCAGCGCCCTGGAGGTCGCGCCGGAGGCCCCGGACCGCAACCTCGCGCTGGAACTCGTCCGGGTCACCGAGGCGGCCGCGATGGCCGCCGGCCGGTGGGTCGGCCGCGGCGACAAGAACGGCGCGGACGGTGCCGCCGTGAAGGCCATGCGCACCCTCGTCTCGACCGTCTCGATGAACGGCGTGGTCGTCATCGGCGAGGGCGAGAAGGACGAGGCCCCGATGCTGTACAACGGCGAGCGGGTCGGCGACGGCACCGGCGCCGAGTGCGACGTCGCGGTCGACCCGGTCGACGGCACCACCCTCACCGCCAAGGGCATGAACAACGCCGTGGCCGTCCTGGCCGTGGCCGACCGCGGCACCATGTTCGACCCCAGCGCCGTGTTCTACATGGACAAGCTGGTGGCCGGCCCCGAGGCCGCCGAGTTCGTCGACATCACCGCCCCGGCCGCCGTCAACATCCGCCGGGTCGCCAAGGCCAAGGGCAGCGCCGTCGAGGACGTCACCGTGGTCGTGCTCGACCGCCCGCGCCACGACGGCCTGGTCCGGGAGATCCGCGAGGCGGGCGCCCGGATCAAGTTCATCTCCGACGGCGACGTCGCCGGCGCCATCATGGCCGCCCGCGAGGGCACCGGCGTCGACCTGCTCATGGGCGTCGGCGGCACCCCCGAGGGCATCATCGCGGCCTGCGCCATGAAGTGCATGGGCGGCGTGATCCAGGGCCGGCTGTGGCCCAAGGACGACGCCGAGCGGCAGAAGGCCATCGACGCCGGCCACGACCTGGACCGGGTGCTCACCACCAACGACCTGGTCAGCGGCGAGAACGTGTTCTTCGTCGCCACCGGCATCACCGACGGCGAGCTGCTGCGCGGCGTGCACTACCGCTCGGAGACCGCCACCACCAGCTCGCTGGTGATGCGCTCCAAGAGCGGCACGATCCGCGAGATCAACTCGACCCACAAGCTGTCGAAGCTGCGGGCCTACAGCGCGATCGACTTCGACCGCGCCAACTGAGCACACCCTGTCGCACGCCCCCAGGGCACGGCGCGGAACGCGGCCTCGGCGGAATCCCCCTCCGCCGAGGCCGCGGTGCGTCCGGCCACCTGCGCCGCACGGTGCTGGACGTGCCGCGACGACCCCGGTCCTCGTTCGAGGCGCCGCGACGGCCCCGGTCTTCGGCCGGCGGCGCGCCCCGCCGTCAACCCGCTATCCGCCGCGGCGCCGCCGACACCCGGGCCGCCTCGCGCAGCTCCGCCTCCCGGCGACGGCGCCGGGCCAGCACCACCCGGCGCTCGGCGGCCGTCAGACCGCCCCAGACCCCGTACGGCTCCGGCTGCGCCAGCGCGTGCTCCCGGCACTCCAGCAGCACCGGGCAGCGGGCGCACACCTGCTTCGCCTGCTCCTCCCGCGACAGCCGGGCCGCCGTCGGCTCCTTCGAGGGCGCGAAGAACAGCCCCACCTCGTCCCGCCGACACGCCGCGCCGGTGTGCCAGGGGTTGTCCTCGCCCTGCGGGGTGGCCTGCGCGGCGCCCTGCGGCCGGGGCTGCGGCCGGGTGGCCGACGGGCGCTCCAGCAGCTGCGCGGCGGCGACGGGCGAGGTGGTGCGGGACTCGATCGGATGCAGCACGGCCGTACTCCTGACGAGACTCTCGGACACGGGGAAGCTCGCTCCCCTGCCCGGCTGCGAGCCCCCGCTGTCCAACCCCCCGGGCCGGCCGCTGGGCCGCCTCCGGTGCGCAGCCGTACAAGAAGCGATGTGCGGAAGGAACTACCCCGCCCGGCCGCGATTCATGCACACTGCACGCAATCGACTACGGAGTGCACCGGTCGCAACGCCGAACGCCCGGCCGGGAGTTGATCCCCGACCGGGCGCTCGACCGGTCAACTCGGGCAGATCGCCGCCGAGTTCGCCAAATCCGGCTATTCGGTGCCGAGTTGCTTGCGCGCCCACTCCTTGAGCTTCTTCCCGCGGCGCGGCTTGGCGTCACAACCGCCGAACATCGCCACGCCCTTGACCCGGACCAGCGGCGCGTACGGGTCCGCCGCCGTCTGCTCCCGGACGTCGAAACCACCGAAGATGCCGACCCCGCCACCGTGCAGGCTGACGTTCTCCGGCACCCGGATCTCGACCCCGCCGAACAGCGCGGTCACCTCGATCTCCACCTCCGGCGACTCGAACACCGCGTCGGTCAGGTCGATCTCCACGCCGCCGAAGGCCGCGAACGCCCTCAGGTGCGAACCCACCCGCCAGCGGCCCTTGCGGGACGCACCGCCGAAGATCGCCACCACCGACGGCGACTCCTGGCGGGCGGGCGGCAGCATCGGCGCCACCGGGCCCGGCGCCGGGGCGTCCAGCGGCGGCTTCTCGAACGAGAGCGGGCGGTGCGGGTGGCTCGGCAGGTCACGGGTCAGCGGGGCCAGATCGCCGAAGGTCTTCGCGGCGTACGCGGCCCCGATCCGCTCCGCGTGCTCCTCCGCGTCCAGCCGGCCCTCGGCGTAGGCGTCCCGCAGCAGTTCCGCGATGCGCTCGCGGTCGGCGTCCGAGACCCGCAGTTCGGCCTGGGCCACGGGGGCGTGTGCGGGCGCGGGGGGCTCGGGCGCCGGGTGGGGTGCGGGCGTCGGTTCGGGGTGGGCTTCGGGTCGGGTCTCGGGCTGGATCTCCGGCTTGTTCATCGGTACGGGCGCCGGCACCGGCGGCTGCCCCGGATCGTCCTGCGACGGCGAGTTGTCCACGGGATCAGACTAGTCGCTCGCCCTCCGGGCCGAGTGAGCCCGGTCACGCAGGCTGCCCTGTCCGCGTGCGACGCAATCCCGGGTCCTACCCTTGAGGGTGCTTCGCCGACGCAGCCGGATCACTGGATACCTAAGGACCGCCCCCATGGCTCCCACGCCAGACTTCGAGTACAGCGACCTGCTCCCCCTGGGCGCTGACCCGACCCCGTACCGCAAGCTGACCTCCGAGGGTGTCTCCACCTTCGAGGCCGGCGGTCGCACCTTCCTCCAGGTCGAGCCCGAGGCGCTCCGGCTGCTCACCGCCGAGGCGATGCACGACATCTCGCACTACCTGCGCCCCGCCCACCTCGCCCAGCTGCGCCGCATCCTGGACGACCCGGAGGCCAGCCCCAACGACCGCTTCGTCGCGCTCGACCTGCTGAAGAACGTCAACATCTCGGCCGGCGGCATCCTCCCGATGTGCCAGGACACCGGCACCGCCATCGTCATGGGCAAGCGCGGCCAGAACGTGCTGACCTCCGGCGGCGACGAGGCCGCCATCGCGCGCGGTGTCTACGACGCGTACACCAAGCTCAACCTGCGCTACTCCCAGATGGCCCCGGTGACCATGTGGGACGAGAAGAACACCGGCAACAACCTGCCGGCCCAGATCGAGCTGTACGCCACCGACGGCGACGCGTACAAGTTCCTCTTCATGGCCAAGGGCGGCGGCTCCGCCAACAAGTCGTACCTGTACCAGGAGACCAAGGCGATCCTGAACGAGGCGAGCATGCTCTCGTTCCTGGAGCAGAAGATCCGCTCGCTCGGCACCGCCGCCTGCCCGCCGTACCACCTGGCCATCGTGATCGGCGGCACCAGCGCCGAGTTCGCGCTCAAGACCGCCAAGTACGCCTCCGCGCACTACCTGGACCACCTGCCGACCGAGGGCAACGCCAAGACCGGGCACGGTTTCCGCGACCTGGAGCTGGAGGCCAAGGTCACCGAGCTGACCCAGAAGATCGGCATCGGCGCCCAGTTCGGCGGCAAGTACTTCTGCCACGACGTGCGCGTGGTGCGCCTGCCCCGCCACGGCGCCTCGCTGCCGGTCGCCATGGCCGTCTCCTGCTCCGCCGACCGCCAGGCGCTCGGCAAGATCACCGCTGAGGGCGTCTTCCTGGAGCAGCTGGAGACCGACCCGGCCAAGTACCTGCCGGACACCACGGACGAGCACCTCGACGACGACGTCGTGCGCGTCGACCTCAACCAGCCGATGTCCGCGATCCGCGCCGAGCTCTCCAAGTACCCGGTGAAGACCCGGCTCTCGCTCACCGGCACGCTCGTCGTCGCCCGCGACATCGCGCACGCCAAGATCAAGGAGCGCCTGGACGCCGGCGAGGGCATGCCCAAGTACCTCCAGGACCACCCGGTCTACTACGCCGGCCCCGCCAAGACCCCCGAGGGCTACGCCTCCGGCTCCTTCGGCCCCACCACGGCCGGCCGGATGGACTCCTACGTCGACCAGTTCCAGGCCGCCGGCGGCTCCATGGTGATGCTCGCCAAGGGCAACCGCAGCAAGCAGGTCACCGAGGCGTGCGCCCAGCACGGCGGTTTCTACCTCGGCTCCATCGGCGGCCCGGCCGCCCGCCTCGCCCAGGACTGCATCAAGAAGGTCGAGGTCCTGGAGTACGCCGAGCTCGGCATGGAGGCCGTCTGGCGCATCGAGGTCGAGGACTTCCCGGCGTTCATCGTCGTCGACGACAAGGGCAACGACTTCTTCCGCGAGACCACCGAGGGCCCGCTGATCACCAACCTGCGGATCCGCTCCAAGGAGTAGTCCCGCATGCCTCCTGTCCGCCCCGGCCGCACCCACGCGGCCGGGGCGGTGTCGTTCGGGCGCATCGGCGTGGCATCCGGTACCGGAAACTCGTACCGTTTCAGTACCGAGCCTTGGTACCGATCCGAAGGGCACGTCATGGCGATCAGCGCGAGCGAGGCACGCACCCAGCTCTTCCCCCTGATCAAGAAGGTCAACGACGACCACGCCCCGATCAGAATCACTTCCAAGAACGGGGACGCGGTCCTCATGTCCGCCGAGGACTACGACTCGTGGCAGGAGACGATCTACCTCCTCCGCTCGCCGGCCAACGCCCAGCGGCTCATGGCGGCCGTCGCCCGCGACAAGGCCGGCGACCCCGGCCTCACCAGGACCATGGAGGAGCTGGAAGACCTGGCGGGTGAGGTGTGAGGAGCGTCCACTTCGACCCGGACGCCTGGGAGGACTTCCTGTTCTGGCTCGGATCGAACCGGAAGATGGCCCAGCGCATCACCCGCCTGATCGGCGAGATCCAGCGCGACCCGTTCGACGGCATCGGGAAGCCCGAACCGCTGAAGGGCGACCTGGCGGGCTACTGGTCGCGCCGGATCGACGACGAACACCGCCTGGTCTACCGGGCCGACGAGAAGGAAGTGAAGATCCTCAAGGCCCGCTACCACTACCAGTAGCGCCACGTCGGGCGGGCGTGCCTCAGGCGTCGAAGTCGTACTCCAGGACGTAGGAGGCGGCGTCGAGGATCATCTCGTTCAGCTCGACCACCTGGCCCTCGTCCGCGAAGGCCGTGCGGCAGATCAGGATGACGGGCGTGCCGGCCGAGAGTTCCAGGCGGGCGGCCTCCTCGGTGCTCGGCATCCGGGAGCGGACCTCCTCGCGGAAGTGGACGGGCTTCGCGCCGATCTCCGCCAGACGGGCGTAGGTGCCACCCGGGCCGGTGTCCTCGCGGGTGATGGCCGTTCCGGCGACCAGGCCGGCCGGCAGGTACGAGGTCGACAGCAGCACCGGCTTGCCGTCCAGCACGAACCGGCGGTGCCGCACGCACATCGGCGCGCCCGGATCCACCCCCAGCACCCTGGCGACGTGTTCCGGCGCCCCCAGTTCGGTGACCGACACCTGGTCCACCACCAGCGTGCGGTTGTCGATGTCCGCCGACCATATCGACCGGCCCGACCCCCACTGCCCCTGCGCCAGCCGCTGGATCCCGCGCCGCCGCAGCGGCCGGAAGTCCCGGACGAACACCCCGCTGCCCCGGCGCGCCTCGGCGATCCCCTCGCTCTGCAGCACGCCGAGTGCCTGGCGGGCGGTCATCCGGGCCACGCCGAACTCGTCCATGAGGTCGTTCTCACCCGGCAGCCGGTCACCCGCGCGGTACTCGCCGGCGTCGATGGCCGCCCTGAGCGTGTCGGCGATCCGCTGGTACTTGGGCTGCTTCTCGCCACTGCTGCCGGTCATCGCCGCTCCCTCTCCCTCGGACAAATCGTAGGCGCGCCCGCGGTCGCCGGTAAGCAGATACGACCGTTGACATCTCTAGAGATATTAGCTTCTCTAGAGATGCTGGGTAGTCGCCGAGCAGCACCACACACGCACGGACAGCGACCAGGGCACGGCCCCACCGGCGCCGCGCCCGCACCAGAGCAAGGAGCAGTGCGGTGAGCCCTCGCCATCACAGAGCCGCCCCCTACCGGCCACACGTGGGTGAACTCGTCCTCGACCGCAGGACCGGACGCACCGGCATCTACATGGACACCATCGGCGGAGAGCACTACCTGCGCCCCGCGGGCGGCGGCCGCGAATGGACCGCGGAGCCCGGCCACGTCGGCCCCGCCGCCGACGACGACCCCGACCCGGCGAGAACCGGCACGCCCGACCACCACCGCGGGCGGGTATCGAACAGCCCAAGCCGGAGTCAACTCCGGGAGTGCGGTCGAGGGCGGAACGGTTCACCTGAATGCGATCAATCCCGGTGAATACTCACCATCAGCACAAAGAACCACATTTCGGACCCGCCAATGCGCCGACTGAATCTCAAATTCCGGAACAGTCGGCGTCCGACCGCCGGGCACGTTACGGATATCACCGGTCACCACGCGTGCCGGACGGGCCCGAATCAGCCACCTGACGACCGGGCAGGCTATTCGCTCTGCCAAAACGGCAGATGCCCCCACCCCGAGCACTCCGGGGGCGGGGGCATCGACCGAGCCGGTTTACGGGTAGGCGGAGATGATGCCCGCGAACGCGCCCGTGGCAGTCGCCACGTAACCCGCAGTCACCACAACCGTCGAAACCGCCACCACGGCAGCACGGCGAAGCATGGTCATATCACCCTCCCCTTTCACACGTTCACCCCCGCGAGTGAACCTGTGCTCGATTCTACATCCCGTCAGGAACCAAGGCGCGAGACCGAATCGGGCGCACACTCGCGACCCCCGGTGGCTGCCACCAGCAGGCTTGGGGGCCATTCCCGCAGCACCTATGGATGGCTGGTGATCACGCCCGCGAACGCCCCCGCGGCAGTCGCCACGTAGCCCACGGTTACCACAACCGTCGAAACCGCCACCACGGCAGCACGGCGAAGCTTGGTCATGCCATCCTCCCTACTCACCAGTCCACCACCCAGAGGTGAACATTTGTTCGACAGCACACCGGTTAGCTGACCCTCAGGACGGCTCTGCACCTGCCCCGCAACCAGTACACCGCAAGGCAGGTGACCGCATATGGCTTACGGGTGGGCGTTGATGGCACCGAGCGGGACGGTCTCCCCGGGCTTGTCTTCCGCGTGCTCCGGCTCGGTGACCTCTCCACCGAAGAGCTCCTGCGGGTCCTGGTGCTTCTCGTCCGCCGGAACTATGTACCCGGCCACCGTGGACGCACCGTCGGCGACAACCTTCGTGTCGGCCACAGTCACCGTCGGTGCCGAGGCCTCGGGGGTCTTCGCGTCGGCCTTCGGGGTCGCGGCGCTGGTGGGCTGAATCTCGGCCATGGCTGGTTGCCTTTCAGGTCATCCGGATCTACTCGCGCCCGACCGGTTCGACCCAGGCGCCCGGACAGTATGGTAGGGACCGTTAAATGTCCTATAAACATCGAGACGCCGGTCCTGATTGCCGGCGTTTGCGAACGTCCGCCTAAGCTGATGCGACCGCAGCGGGACCGCCGAACGCCCTGTATGTGCAGGGCACCGCCACAGGTCATCGGGGGAATTCATGGAGCCTCAGGAAACGCCGCACAGTTCAGCGCTGCGCTTCCAGGTGCTCGGTCCGGTACAGGCATGGAGCGGCACTCAGCCGCTGTCGCTGGGTTCTCCCCAGCAGCAGGCGGTACTCACCTCTCTCCTCCTCCAACAGGGCAGGCCGGTCTCCACGCCGGATCTTGTCGATGACCTCTGGGGCGATCGACCTCCGCCCCAGGCCATCGCTGCGCTGCGTACCTATGTGTCCCGGCTGCGAGCGGTCATCGAGCCGCATCGCGAGGTCCGGGCACCGGCGGAGATCCTCGTATCCGTCAGCGACGGGTACGCCATGCGCATCCCGGCTGATTCGGTCGACCTCTCCGTGTTCGAGAGCACCGTTTCGCAGGCGGCCACGGCGAGGTCGAACGGTGACCTGGCCGAGGCGCACCGCTTGCTCGTCTCCTCGCTCGCTCTGTGGAAGGGCCGAGCACTGGCCGGAGTCCCCGGCCCCCATGCCGAAGCCCAGCGGACGCGTCTGGCCGAGCGCCACGTGTCGGTGTGGGAGGAGCGTTGCGCCGCTGCGCTCGACATCGGCCTGCACGCCGAGGTCGTCTCCGAGCTGAGCTCGTTGACCGCCGAACACCCGCTCAGGGAACGGCTTCGCGAGCTTCTGATGCTCGCGCTCTACCGTTGTGGCCGTCAGGCCGAGGCCCTCGGTGTCTACACGGACACCCGGAAGCTTCTGATCGACGAGCTCGGAGTCGAGCCCGGCGCCGGGCTGTCCACCATGCACACGCGGATTCTCGCCGGGGACCCGACGCTCACTCCGGATCCGCTTGAACGACCTCCTGGCCGGACCTCGGACGACTCCTCAGCGTCGGCGCCGGCCCCCGCTCAACTCCCGGCGGACGTGTCGGACTTCAGTGGGCGCGCCGCTCTGGTCGCCGAGTTGCAGGAGATCCTGCAGAACGACACCGGGCAGGCGGTCATCGTGACCTCACTCGCCGGAATCGGCGGCGTCGGCAAGACCACGCTCGCCGTGCACGTCGCCCACAGTGTGCGATCGGACTACCCGGACGGCCAGCTCTACGTCGACCTGCGGGGTGCGGGCGCCTCGCCCGCAGACCCGGCCGTGGTGCTCGGTGACTTCCTGCACGCACTGGGCGTCGGCGAGTTGCCCGAGTCCCTGGACCAGCGAGCGGCGCTGTACCGCTCGCTGCTCGCCGGCCGACGCATGCTGATCCTTCTGGACAACGCCCAGGACGCGGACCAGTTGCTACCCCTCATCCCCGGCGTGTCCGGTTGTGCGGTGCTCGCCACGAGCCGCTCACGGCTGGCCGGAATCCCCGGCGCGCATCTGGTCGATGTCGAGGAGCTCACGCCCCGGGAAGCTCTGGCGCTCTTCTCGGCCATCGTCGGCGAACAACGGGTCGCCGCCGAGCCGGAGGCAGCGCTCGCGGTGGTCACCTCCTGCGGTTTCCTTCCGCTCGCCGTCCGCATCGCCGCGGCCCGGCTTGCCAGCCGTCCGCGGTGGAGCGTGTCCGACCTGGCTCGGCGGTTAGCGGACCAACGGCGGCGGCTCGACGAGCTGCAGCTGGGCAATCTTGCTGTCGAAACCACCATCGGGCTGGGCTACGGCCAACTGCGGCCCGACGAGGCACGCGCGTTCCGGCTGCTCTCGCTGGTCGACTCCTCGGATCTGCCGCTTGACGCGGTGGCCGCGTTGCTCGGCGAGAGCCAGGAGCATGCCGAGCAGTTGGCCGAGTCGTTGGTCGAGGCCAACATGATGGAGTGCTTCACGCCGGGTCGCTACCGCTACCACGACCTGCTGCGCCTGTTTGCGCAGCGCCAGAACGAGAAGCTGGCGGACGTGGCCGAGCAGCAAGCCGCGGTGTTGCGCCTGCTGGACCGTTCCCTGCCGACTATCCGCAACGCCGCACAGGTGATCGAGCCCGACGACCAGTTGCCGGAGCCGCTCAACAGTGTGACGAATCCCGGGCTCACGATGGCCACGAGTGCGGCAGCCCACCAGTGGCTGCGCACGGAGATCGGCGTGCTGCTGAGCATGGTGGATGCCGCCGTCGCCGGACCGCCCGCGCTGATCCGGCCGGCACTGGACCTGCTGATCGCGATGAACAGCATCGTCGAGGACCCGACGCACGGCCCGCGGACGCGCAGGATGTTGGAGATCGCGGGCGCCAACGCAGAGGCCCATGAGGACACCCAGGCTCTGGCCCGCGTGCACTGCGCTCTCGGGACCCTCGAGTACTTCGCCAACAACTTCCAGGGTGCGGAGCACTCGCTCCGGCAAAGCCTCGATTTCCAGGGTGCGGAAGACGTCACGGTCCTTCGTTCGATGGTCGCCAACTTCCTCGGGATCGTCCTCAGCCTCTCCAACCGTGCTGCCGAGGCGCTTCCCTTCTTCGAACAGGCCCTGGCCATCAGCCGGGTCATCGGGTTCCCCATCGGTGAGGCCCGGTTGCTCGGCAACATCGCCCGCGCACAGCTCAACGCCGGGCAGAGTGCGGCCGCGGTTCGGTCGGTCGAGGAAGCCACCGTCACGGCGCGCCGATCGGCGAATGGTCCGTGTCTCGCCGACACGCTCTACCAGCTCGGTGTGGTGCTCTCGTCCACCGGCTCCGCAGCCGAGGCAGCGGGCCACCTGCGCGAGGCGTACGGGCTCTACAACTCCCAGCAGAACCGTCTCCGCGAGGGCTATTCATTGGCCCGCCTGTCCTCGGCCCTCCTGGCCGCCGGGCAGCAGGCGGAGGCGGTCGAGGCCGCCGGTGAGTCGCTGGCCATCGCCCAGGAGATCGACGGGGCCTACTGCCAGGGCCTCGCCAACGCCGCGCTAGGTGAGGCGCTGCTCGCGCTCGCGCAGCCGGCCCGTGGGCTCGCGTGTCTGCGCGAGGCGCACGCGATCTTCACGCGGCTCGGTGTGCCTGAGGCCTCCCCCGTGGCGGACCTCATCGCTCAGCAGCACACCGAGCCTCTCCCTTCCTCTCCCCCCGCGCCGTAGGCCTCCGCCCCCCAGCGGACGACCTCCCCCGTTCTGCGCGTCGGCGCTCCCGCAGCCCCCCGGCTGCGGGAGCGCCCTCAACGCTTCCCCGGCGCTGGACTCCACTGTGCACCGGGGCGATTGACGTTTGATAAACGTCCTATTGTCAGCCTGCGGAGTGGTGAAACCGCAGGTCAGCGGCGCCACCCCGGCGCGCCGTGCGGCGTGCGGGGCCCGCTCGCACCACCCCGGCCCGCACCGATGTGCTTCCGCAACCCGGGCCACATCGGCCCAAGTATGACGAGTTGGCCGGAAAGGGACCCCATGACCGTGTGATCACGCATATTCTCAGATGCCGGTACACACACAAGTGTCTGCCGGCAACGTGTCATGACGCAGTCCGTCTGTGTGATGCGGGGAGCGTGACGCACCGCCACCGGCTCGTCCAGGCGAGACGAGGCAGTGCGCAGTGCGGGCGGAGGCCACGGGTGGAAGGGTGCCTCTCTATCGTGACGACCGGACAGATATCGGACCCGTTCCCCGTCGGTGAGGACGCGGGGGACGACGAGCCCGAGGTGCGGCGGCGCCGGGCGGCGCGCGCCCTCCAGGCGGTCGCCTTCGACACCATCGGCACCGGGTACGGCGAGGCGTTCCCCGCCAAGGACGGGCAGTCGGCCTGCGGGCGGCGGCTGCTGGCCGAGCTGGAGCCCGGGGCGCGGGTGCTGGACGTGGGCTGCGGCACCGGGGAGCCGACGGTACGGCAGCTGGTCGCCAGTGGGATGCGGGTGACCGGGGTGGACCTCTCGGACGTGATGCTCACGCTGGCCCGGCAGGCCCGGTTCCCGGGCGAGTACCCGCCGGAGTTCCACCGCATCGACCTCTTCGATCTGGCCACCGAGCGGGCCGGCCGGGCCTGGAACGTGCCGCGGCTGGGGCCGGCGGGCGCCGGCGGGTTCGCCGCCGTCACCGCGTTCTTCTCACTGATCCTGCTGCCGCAGGACGAGGTCCCGACCGTGCTCGGCCGGCTGCGCGAACTGCTGCGTCCGGGCGGACTGCTGGCGCTCGGCATGGTCGAGGCGGACCTGGATCACGTTCCGCTTCCGTTCCTTGGCAGAGAGCTGCGGATCAGTGGGTATCTGAGGGAGGATCTGGAGCGGGTTCTGGTGGCGGCGGGCTTCACCGTCGAGGAGTGCTCGGGACACCCGTACGCGCCGGCCAGTACCTCGCTGCCGCCGGAGGAACAGCTGTTCCTGTGCTGTCGACGCGTCGGCTGATCGGGCCGGAACCCTCAGGTCGGCGGACCAGCGGACCGGACAACAGAAGAGACAGCGAACAGAACAGCTCACCCACCACACCGAATCCAGGACAGGCAGCCGTGCGCGACCAGCTCAAGACCGAGGCCGGACAGCCGCCTGCCGTCCCGGGCCAGCGCCACCAGCAGCCGGCACCGGCGCAGCGGCCACAGCAACAGCCGGACCACGACGACGTGGCGGGCCGGCTCGCCTACCTCGACGCGGCGACCCGGCGGATCAACAGCGCCCTGGACCTCTCGGCGACGCTGCGCAACATCGGCCGGGTGCTGGTCCCGACCCTGGCCGACGCCGCCGTGATCCACCTGCGCGATCCGCTGCCCAGCGTCGAGCAGCAGCCCGGCTTCCCGGACGAGCTGCGGATCCACCACAGCACCGGCACCCGGATCGGGCGCCGGGGCCGGCCGAGCGGGGCGGACGACCGGCACCGCTCCCGGTACGGCTCCCGTTCCACCGCCGACACCGGGCCCGCCACCCCGGTCACCCGCGGCGGGGCGCTCGCGCACGCCCTGCTGAGCCGCCGCCCCGCCGAGCCGGCCGTGCTCGGCACGCCGGCCGCCGAGCGCACCGAGACGCTGCTGCGCGAGCTGTACGGCACCCGCGGGCTGGCCCGGCTGGCGGCGGGCACCTCGGTGCTCGCCCTGCCACTGCGCGGCCGCAAGGCCGTCCTCGGGCTGCTGGTGCTGATCCGCCGCCCTCCTGAACGCACCGGCCGGCCGTGCTTCGACGCCGCGGACACCGCGACCGCCGCGCACCTGGCCACCCAGGTCGGGCTGGCCGTGGACACCGCGCTGCGGTACGCCCGCGAGTGGGAGATAGCCAACGAACTCCAGCGCAGCATGCTGCCGTTGCGCCTGCCGCAGCCGCACGGTGTCCGGCTCGCCCAGCGCTACCTGCCGGGCGAGCGCGGCGCGCAGGTCGGCGGGGACTGGTACGACGCCGTGCCGCTGCCCGGCAACCGGGTCGCCCTGATCGTCGGCGACGTGATGGGCCACTCGCTCACCTCGGCCGCCATCATGGGCCAACTCCGCACCAGCGCCCAGACCTTGGCCGCCCTCGACCTGCCGCCGCACGAGGTGCTGTACCACCTGGACGAGCAGGCCCAGCGGCTCGGCCGCGAGCAGCACCTGGCCACCTGCGTGTACGCGGTGTACGACCCGATCGCCAACCGGGTGGTGCTGGCCAACGCCGGGCACGTCCCGCCGGTCCTGGTCCGGCCGGACGGGACGGCCGAGCTGGTCGAGCTGGACTCCGGGGCGCCGATCGGGGTCGGCGGGGTGGACTTCAACTCCGTGGAACTGCCCGCGCCGCCCGGCTCGGCCCTGCTGCTGTTCACCGACGGCCTGGTGGAGACCCGCAACCGCCCGCTCAGCGACGGCCTGGAGCTGCTCCGCACCCGGATCGCCTCCGCCCGCTGGCAGTCCCCCGAGCAGCTCTGCCAGGAGGCGCTGCGGATCCTGCCGCCCGGCGACCGCGGCGACGACATCGCCCTGCTCGGCGCCTGCTTCGACGGCATCCCGGCCGGGGACGTCGCCCACTGGTACCTGCAACCTCGCAACGAGACGCCCGGCCGGGCCCGCCGGCTGGCCGCGCACACGCTGCGCCGCTGGGGGCTGGACGAGCTCAGCGAGGCGACCGAGCTGATGGTCAGCGAGCTGGTCACCAACGCCGTCCAGCACGCGACCCGTCCGGTCACCCTGAGCCTGGTGCGCACCACCCGGCTGCGCTGCGAGGTCGGCGACGACAGCCCGCTGCTGCCGCGCCCGCGCCGGACCGGGCCGGAGGACGAACGCGGGCGCGGGCTGCAGATAGTGGCCAGGTGCGCGGACCGCTGGGGCGCGACCCGGCTGGGCACCGGCAAGGTGGTCTGGTTCGAGCAGAGGCTGCCCGCCCAGACGTAACGGGTGCCCGACAGCGGCAAGGGGCGCCCGGCGGGGCGGACCCGCCGAGCACCCCGGGCTCCCCGGGCGGCCGCTCAGACCCCGACCGGCTCCCTGGCCGCAGGCTGCTCCGCCAGCCGGGCGATCAGCTGCTCGCCCTCCATGTCCACCCGCGGCACGACCTTCTCCAGCCGCTTCGGGAACCACCAGGCCGCCCGTCCGAACAGCGTCATCGCGGCCGGCACCAGCGCCATCCGCACCACGAAGGCGTCCACCAGCACGCCCACCGCGAGGGCGAAGCCGATCGGCTGGACGATCGGGTCGTGGCCGAAGACGAACGAGCCGAACACCGAGACCATGATCAGCGCGGCCGCGGTGACCACCCGGGCGCCGTTCCTCACCCCGGCCACCACCGCCTCGCGCGGCGCCGCGCCGTGGACGTACTGCTCCTTCATCCCGGAGACCAGGAACAGCTCGTAGTCCATCGCCAGCCCGAACAGCACCCCGATCAGCAGGATCGGCACGAAGCTGACCACCGGCCCGACCTTGGGCACGTCGATCAGGCCGTCCAGCCAGCCCCACTGGTAGACCGCGACGACCGCGCCGAGCGAGGCGGTGATGCTGAGCAGGAAGCCGGCCACCGCCTTGAGCGGGACGAGCACCGAGCGGAACGCCAGCGCCAGCAGCACCACCGCGATGCCGACGATCACCGCGAGGAAGGGCGGCAGCGCCTGGCCGAGCTTGGTGGAGACGTCGATGTTGGCCGCGGTGGTGCCGGTGACGGCGATGTCCGCGCCGGTGGCGGCCCGCAGGCTGTCGTGCTGGTCGCGGATCGCGTTGACCAGCGCCCTGGTGTCGGCGTGGTCGGGGCCGGTCTTCGGGATGACGGGCAGCAGCGCGGTCCGGCTGGGCTGGTCGACGGTGGGCGGCAGCAGCGTCTGCACCCCGTTCAGGGTGCCGAGCTTCGCCGCGACGCCCTGGACCGCCTGCTCCGGCTGCGGCGCGCCGTGGGCGTCGACGACCACCACCAGCGGCGCGTTGAAGCCCGGCCCGAAGCTCTCGCCGACCAGGTCGTACGCCTTGCGCGCGTCCGTCCCGACGGCCTGGGAACCACCGCCCGGCAGGCCGAGGTCGAGGCCGGCGGCGGGCACCGCGAGCAGACCCAGCGCGGCCAGCCCGGTGAGCAGCACGGTCAGCGGCCGGCGGACCACGAAGCGGGCCCAGCGCTCGCCGAGGGTGGTCCGACCGCCGGTGCGCAGCGCCCGCTTCCAGACCGGCAGCCGGTCGACGGCGCGACCGGCGAAGCCGAGCAGCGCGGGCAGCAGGGTGATCGCCACCAGGACGGCCACCACGACGGCGCCGGAGGCGGCCAGGCCCATGACGGTGAGGAAGGGGACGCCCGCGACGGCGAGGCCGGCGAGCGCGACGACCACGGTCAGGCCGGCGAAGACCACCGCGCTGCCGGCGGTCGCGGTGGCGCGGGCGGCGGCCTCGTCCACCTCCAGGCCCTCGGCCAGGTGGCGGCGGTGCCGGGAGAGGATGAACAGCGCGTAGTCGATGCCGACCGCGAGGCCGACCATCAGGGCCAGTACCGGCGCGGTGGTGATGATCTCGAACGAACCGGACAGGGCCAGGATCCCGGCCATCGCCACGCCGACCCCGACCAGTGCGGTCAGCAGCGGCAGTCCGGCGGCGACCAGGGAGCCGAGGGTGATCACCAGGACCACCCCGGCGACCGCCAGGCCGACCGCCTCGCCGCCGTCCACCTGGGCCATCCGGTTGTAGGCGTCGCCGCCGAAGGCGACGTCCAGCCCGGCCGCACGGGCGGGTTCGGCGGCGGCCTTGACGGCCTCGCGCTGCCGGTCGGTGACGTCGGCGAGCTTGTGGTCGAAGGAGACCAGGGCGATCGCGACCCGGCCGTCCGGGGAGAGGGCGCCAGTGGCGTAGGGGTCGGGCACGGCGGCGACGCCCGGGACGGCGGCGATCCGGGCGACCGCCGCGCTGACCGCCCGAGCGGCCTCGGGCGCCTTGGCGCCGCCGGGCGCCGGGGCCGCGAAGACGACCTGGGCGGAGCCGTGGCCCTGCTGCGGGAAGGTGTCCTTGATCCGGTCCAGCGTGGTCTGGGCCTCGGTGCCGGGGACCTTGAACTCCTCGCTGGTCTTGCCGGCGAAGGCCCCGGCGGCGCCGCCGATCGCGATCAGCACGGCGATCCAGACGGCGAGCACGGCCCGCCGTCTGCGGAAGCAGTAGTGGCCCAGTCGGTACAGGTACGTCGCCATGGGTGACCCCTCGGTCGGTCCGTCGTCGGCACGCAGGCAGGTAGGCGGGCGGGCGGGTGCCGAACAGCTCGCGATCCCACCGTACGCGCAACCTTGTCAGGTGACAAAGTCGACCGACAGGTGCGAGTGACAGGATCGTTCGACACAGTTATCCGACCATGGCGATACCCTGGCTGGATGGCTCATGTCCCCGCCTCCGAACGCCGCCCCCAGCTGGTCCAGGCCGCCCTCGACCTGATGACCCGGGAGGGGATCGCGGCCGGCAGCACCCGGGCGATCGCGGCCGAACTGGGCGTGGCGCAGGCGACGGTGCACTACACCTTCGGCACCAAGAAGGACCTCTACCGGGCCGTCGTCGAACAGCTGACCGCCGAGTTCATCGGCCAGGTGCGCGGCGTCTCCCCCGGCGACGGCACCTTCGGCGAGCAGGTCGCCACCCTGGTGCACGCCCTGTGGGAGGCCGCCACCGGCGTGGACGGGCGGTGCATCCTGCTGAGCGAGTTCGCGGCGCTGGCGATGCGCGAGCCGGACCTCCAGGAGATCATGGGCGCGCTCCAGCACGAGGTCGAGAACACCGCCGCCGAGATGCTCACCGCGCTGGCCGCCACCCACGGGATCACCCTGGCGCTGCCCGCGCGCGAGATCTCCGTCCACTTCCTCACCGGCTTCGACGGCCTGACCGACCGTTACCTGGCGCTCCAGGCACGCGGCGAACGGCCCGACGCGGACACCCTGCGCGGGCTGGACCTGCTGGTCGCCACGACCGTCGGGCTCTGCCTGGGCGCCCCGGCGGCCACCCGGTAAGAGCCGGCGACTCCAGCGACGGACAGGTCCTGAGGCGCTACGAGACGATCCGGACCGGGAGTTCGGCCAGCACCTCGCGCAGCGAGGCGGCGAAGCGGTCGTACTCGGCGCTGCGGGCCGAGCCCGCGCGGGCGGCCAGGCCGATCCGGCGGCCGGGCGCGGGGGCGGCGAAGCGGACGGCGGCGAGCCGGTCGGTGCGGCCGGCCTCGACGTCCAGGGCGGTGGCGGGCAGCAGGGTCACCCCGAGGCCGCCGGCGACCAGCTGGACCAGGGTGGACAGGCCGGCCGCCCGGGTGGTGGAGCCGGACGGATCGGCGCCGACCTCGCGGCAGATGTCCAGGGCCTGGTCGCGCAGGCAGTGGCCCTCCTCCAGCAGCAGGACGTCCAGGTCGAGCAGGACGTCGCGCGGGACGTCGACCCGGCCGGCGAGCGGGTGGTCGGGCGGGGTGACCAGCACGAAGTCCTCGTCGAACAGCGGGATGTCCCGGGTCGGCGCCGTCCCGCCGGCCGGCAGCGCGAGCAGCAGGACGTCGAGGCGCCCGGCGGCCAGCCCCTCCAGCAGCGAGGGCGTGCGCTCCTCGTGGACGTGCAGCTCCAGCTCCGGGAAGCCGTCCCGGACCAGCCGCAGCACGGTGGGCAGCAGGTAGGGCGCGACGGTCGGGATGACGCCGAGGTGCAGCGGCCCGGTGAACGGGCGGCGGGCGGCCTCGACCTCCTCGGTGAGGGCCTGGAGCGAGGCGAGCACCCGGCGCGCGTGTTCGTGCACGCGCTCCCCCAGTGGGGTGACAATCACCTTGCGCGTCGTACGCTCGACCAGCTGCGCGCCCAACGCCTCCTCCAGCGCGGCGACCGCCCCCGACAGGGCCGGCTGGCTGGTCCCGGTGGCGGCGGCGGCCTCCCGGAAGTGCCGGTGCTCGGCCACCGCGACGAAGGCCTTGAGCTGGGCGACGGTCGGCGTCCGGGGGGCGCGGACTGTGGCGCTCGCCACAATCGCGTCGATCTTGGCGGCGGCGCTGCGACGCGCGCGGGGCCGGGACGTGGGCGGTTCGGTACTGATAGCCATCTCCGATCAGACACATCCAGTGTAGCTATTTCCCCGATCAGTCCACGATGTGGAAACGTAGGACGTGTCCGCAATCCGGACAAACTCCCCTCAGTCTCATTTCAGGAGAAGCGAACGTGCTCACGATCGGTGACAAGTTCCCCGAGTTCGAACTCAACGCCTGCGTCGACCTGGACGCCGCGAACGCCTTCGCCGAGATCAACCACAAGTCCTACGAGGGCAAGTGGAAGATCGTCTTCTTCTGGCCGATGGACTTCACCTTCGTCTGCCCGACCGAGATCGCCGCGTTCGGCAAGCTGAACGACGAGTTCGCCGACCGCGACGCCCAGATCCTCGGCGTCTCGGGCGACTCCGAGTACGTGCACCACGCCTGGCGCAAGGACCACAAGGACCTGCGCGACCTGCCGTTCCCGATGCTGGCCGACGTCAAGCACGACCTCATGCGCGCCTGCGGCGTCGAGGCCGCCGACGGCACCGCCCAGCGCGCGGTGTTCATCGTCGACCCGAACAACGAGATCCAGTTCGTCATGGTGACCGCCGGCTCCGTCGGCCGTAACCCCAAGGAGGTCCTGCGGGTGCTGGACGCCCTGCAGACCGACGAGCTGTGCCCGTGCAACTGGAACAAGGGCGAGGACACCCTCGACGCCCAGGCCCTGCTGGCGGGCTGACCCATGGCTCTCGACGACCTGAAGGCCGCCCTCCCGGAGTACGCCAAGGACCTCAAGCTCAACCTGGGCTCGGTCATCGGCAACTCCGACCTCCCCGCCCAGCAGCTCTGGGGCACCGTGCTGTCCTGCGCGATGGCCACCCGTAGCGCCGGCCTGCTGCGCGAGCTGGAGCCCGAGGCCAAGGCCAACCTCTCCCCCGAGGCGTACAACGCCGCCAAGGGCGCGGCCGCGATCATGGGGATGAACAACGTCTACTACCGGACGCTGCACCTGCTCTCCGACAAGGAGTACAGCACGATGCGGGCCGGTCTGCGGATGAACATCATCGGCACCCCGGGCGTCGAGAAGGTCGACTTCGAGCTCTGGTGCTTCGCGGTCTCGGCCATCAACGGCTGCGGCCAGTGCCTCGACTCGCACGAGGCCGTCCTGCGCAAGGCCGGCGTCGACCGCGAGGTCGTCCAGGCCTCGATGAAGATCGCCGCCGTCCTCCAGGCCGTGGCCGGCGTCCTGGACGCCGAGGCCGCGCTCGCGACCGTCGACGCCTGACCCGCGCCGCACCACCCCGCACATGCCGACGGGCCCCGCCCGGACACCACGTCCGCGCGGGGCCCGTCGGCGTCCGCGGAACCGGGTGGCCGGGGACGGCGTCGAGACGATGGACGACCAACTCCGGGGGAGGGCATTGTGGCCGAGCTGAGGAAGCCGTCGCCGGGCTCGGCCTGGCCGACCTTCGCGTGGATCGTCTGGGGCCTGGTGGTGATCGCCCTCGCCATGTGGCTGCCGATCGCGGCCTTCGCGACCGGATTCGGCACCGCGGGCCTCGGCGACGTCCTGCTCGCCGTGTCCCCGCTGGCCGGGCCGTTGCTCGCGGCCCTGGCCTGCTGGACCGTGCTCGCGGCCACCCCCGCACGCGCGTGGGCGCAGCCGGTGAAGTCGACGTTGATCGGCTCGGCGACCCTGCTGGGCATCGCGGCGATGCCGTTCGTCGGATCCCTGGTCGAGGCGCTCCTCCCGGCCGCGGACGTCCTCTAGGCGCGAGCGGGCGTCAGTCCTCCGGCACGGCCGGGGCGGGTTTCGGCGCCGGGGTGGTGGCGGCACGTTCCGCGGTGCGTTCGGCGGCCTCGCGGGCGGCTTCGAGCGCGGTGAAGACGGCCTGGCCGGCCTCGTTGCGGCGGCGCAGGTGGGTGACCACGGTGTTGGTGACGGCGATCAGGGGGACGGCGACGACCGCGCCACCGATGCCGCCGATGATGCCGCCGGCCGCGACGCCGAGGACGACACCCAGCGGGTGGACCCGGACGGCGCGGCCGAGGATCAGCGGCTGGAGGATGTGGCTCTCGATCTGCATCACCGCGACCAGCACGACCAGCACCATCAGCGCCGTCCACGGCCCCTGGGTGACCAGGGCGATCAGCACCGCGACGGTGCCGGTGACGAGCGCGCCGACCAGCGGGACGAAGGCGCCCAGGAAGATGATCACGGCCAGCGGCAGCGCCAGCGGGACGCCCAGCAGGTCGATGCCGATGCCGATGCAGACCGCGTCGATGAAGGCCACGCAGACCGTGCCGCGCACATAGGCGGTGAGCGTCGCCCAGGCCTTCGGGCCGGCGCCGGCCATCGCGAAGCGGGAGTGCCGGGGCAGGCCGCGCAGCGCCCAGTTCCAGATCCGCTCGCCGTCGTGGAGGAAGAAGAAGGTGGTGAAGAAGGTCATCATCACCGCGGTCAGCACCTCGACGGCGATCTGTGCGCCGGTTATCGAGGCCGAGGTGAGCTGGTCGGAGTTGGTGGTGATCGCCTTGGTGATCTGGTCGGCGAAACCGGTGATCTGCTGGTCGGTCAGGTGCAGCGGGCCGGTGGTCAGCCAGTCCTTCAGCTGGTTGACACCGTTCTTGACCTGGTTGGTGACGTCCGTCAGGTTGGTGGTCACCTGCCAGACCACGAACCAGCCGACCAGGCCGATGCCGGCCAGGCCGCTGAGGAACACCCCGCCGGCGGCGAGCGAGCGCGGCACCCCGTGCCGGCGCAGCCAGGAGACGGAGGGTTCGAGCAGCGCGGAGATCAGCAGCGAGGCCAGCACCGCGAAGGCGACCAGCCGCAGCATGTCGACGATGTTGAAGACGACGTAGAGCGCGGCGCCCAGCAGCAGCAGCCGCCAGGTCGACTCGGCGGCCACCCGCAGGCCCCAGGGCACCGCCTCGGCAGGGGTGGCCGGCCGGCCGGGGTGGTACTCCCGGCCGAGGCCGGCATGGGCGTGGACGGTCGGCGCGGGGGTGGTCGGGGCCGCCGGGGCGGGGGCCTGGGCCGGGGCCGGTTCGGCCCGCGGCACCGGAACGGCGGCCGGGACCAGGTCGGGCGCCTCGGTCAGCGCGGGGTCGGAGAGTTCGTGCGGGTCGGCCGCCATCGCGGCGCGTCGGCGTCGTTCGATCACGGCGGCCGCGCTCGCCACCACGGCGATGCCCTTGGCCACGGCCTTGAAGGCCTTTCCGCCCCGCGCCATCCTCGCTACCACCGCTCCCCTGCTGGGCCGCCGTGCCCGGCGGTACGCCGTGGGTCCCGCCACGGCCGTCAGGGATGACGCTACCGGGCGCGGGGTCGCCGGGGCCGGGCACCCGGTGGTTCGGCTTGATCGACCCCCTTGAACAAAAAGGGACAAACGTAAGGTTTCGCGTGGTTTCGGACGCCGGGCGCTGGGGAGGAGTCGGGCGAGACCCGACGTCACGAGAGCCAACTGTCGGCGGACCGGCCGGTGCGGGGAGCAACCAGGACCCCTTCCCGCGCCCCGCGTCCGCACCCAGGACCGCACCGCCCGCGGGCGCACTGGTCAGCGCAGCCCGGGCGGCGCGGCCCGCCTCCGTCGGGGCGGTGCCGCGGATTCGGCGCGGCGGAACGGCACGGCGGAAACGGAACGGCCCCCGGCCGCTCGTCGGGCGAGCGGCCGGGGGCCGTGGAGTGCGCCGCCGGGGCGGCGGTCACTCCGCAGACCAGCGAGGGCCTAGTACCAGCTGTGGGCCTGCCAGAACGACCAGGCGCCACAGGGGCTGCCGTAGCGGCTGTTCATGTAGCTCAGACCCCACTGGATCTGGGTGGCCGGGTTGGTGCGCCAGTCGGCGCCCGCCGAGGCCATCTTGGAGCCGGGCAGCGCCTGGACCAGGCCGTACGCGCCGGAGCTCTTGTTGGTGGCGGTGTAGTCCCAGCCGCTCTCGCGCTTCACGATCTGGCTGAAGCACTGGAACTGGGTGTCGCTGCCGACGATCTGCCGGGCGATGTCCTGGACGGACCCGGGGCTGACCGAGACCGCCGGGGCGGACGCGGTGTTGTCGGTGGCGGCCATCGCCGAGCGGGCCTTGGAGCGGTTGGCGGCGGCCTCGTCGGCCTTCCGCTTCTCCTCGGCCGCCTTGGCCGCGTCGGCCTTGGCCTGGGCGTCGGCCTTCGCCTGGGCGTCCGCGGCGGCCTTCTGGCGCGCGGCCTCCTCGGCGGCCTTCTGCTCCGCGGCGGCCTTGGCGGCGGCGTCGGCGGAAGCCTGCTGGGCGGACGCCTGCTGGCCGATGTTGTCACTGATGGTCTGCGCCTGGGCGCCAGAGGGGACTTCGGCAAGCAGGGTCGCGCCGGCGACGTCGACCGTCTGCATGGTCTTGCCCTCGCTGCCCGAGGCCATGCCCACGACGGCACCGACGGCGGTGACGGCGGTGGCGGAGGCCACAGCAACTCCCCGGACCGAGATCCGAGTCACATGGATTCCTTCCAGCATCGCCCACGCGTGACCGTGCGGGCGCAACATGCCCCTTGGCACGGACCTCCGCACGGTGCTCTGGTCACGGGAGGTGCTGGCCCGGCGTCCGGTCGAGGTGAGGCGACCGGGCGTTGGAATCGGGCGGCGTACGGCTCATCGGTCTTCAATTGTGCGTCCACCGACCGGAGTTGGCGGACCATCCGAGCGGAGCTCCCGGGGTCCGGAAGCCCTGCCGCGCCGTACGCGGGGCCTGACAGAACCCTCACCATGCCGCACCTGGTGCTGTCGACGCAATTCCCGCCCGCGTGGCGCATGTCACATTCACCGCACGGGAGTTCTCCGGACAGAAAGCACTCGATGTGATGAAAGGGGCAGGGGCCCGCCCCGTCAGGAGCGGGCCCCACGCCCAGAGTTGACAGTATTGTCCGACTATGTCCCCGTTAGGGGCGAATCACGGGTGGATGTCCTCCAGCATCTCCGTGACCAGCGCCGCGATCGGCGAACGCTCCGAGCGCGTGAGCGTGATGTGCGCGAACAGTGGATGCCCCTTCAGCTTCTCCACCACCGCCACCACACCGTCGTACCGGCCCACCCGGAGGTTGTCCCGCTGCGCCACGTCGTGGGTGAGCACCACCCGCGAACCCTGGCCGATCCGGGACAGCACCGTCAGCAGGACGTTCCGCTCCAGCGACTGGGCCTCGTCCACGATCACGAAGGCGTCGTGCAGCGAACGCCCCCGGATGTGGGTCAGCGGCAGCACCTCCAGCATCCCGCGGGAGATGACCTCCTCGATGACGTCCGGGGTGGTGACGGCCGAGAGGGTGTCGAAGACCGCCTGCGCCCAGGGGCTCATCTTCTCCGTCTCGGAGCCCGGCAGGTAGCCGAGCTCCTGGCCGCCGACCGCGTACAGCGGCCGGAAGACCATCACCTTGCGATGCTGCCTCCGCTCCAGCACCGCCTCCAGCCCCGCGCACAGCGCCAGCGCGGACTTGCCGGTACCGGCCCGGCCGCCCATCGAGACGATGCCGACGTCCGGGTCGAGCAGCAGGTCCAGCGCCACCCGCTGCTCGGCGCTGCGCCCGCGCAGCCCGAACGCCTCCCGCTCGCCGCGCACCAGCCTGACCCGGCCGTCGCCGGTCACCCGGCCGAGCGCCCGGCCGCGCTCCGAGGTGAGCACCAGCCCGGTGTGCACCGGCAGTTCGGCGACCCCCTCGACGTCCACCGCGGCGTCGTGGCCGGCCGCGAACAGCGCGTCCACCTCCTCCGCCCGGACGTGCAGCTCGGTCATCCCCGTCCAGCCCGAGGTGATGGCGAGTTCGGCCCGGTACTCCTCCGCGAGCAGGCCCACCGAGCTGGCCTTGATCCGCAACGGCAGGTCCTTGGAGACGACGGTGACGTCGTAGCCCTCGGCCTGAAGGTTGCGGGCGACCGCGAGGATCCGGGTGTCCGCCTCGCCGCCGCCGGCCCGGTATCCGGCCGGCAGTATCGACAGGTCGGAGTGGTTGAGCTCGACCCGGATCGTCCCGCCGAGCTCGCCGACCGGGATCGGCTCGTCGAGCCGGCCGTGGCGGATGCGGTAGTCGTCGAGCAGGCGCAGCGCCTGGCGGGCGAAGTAGCCCAGCTCCGGGTGGTGCCGCTTGGCCTCCAACTCGGTGACGACCACCACCGGGAGGACGACCTCGTGCTCCTCGAAGCGGGTCATGGCGAGCGGGTCCGCCAGGAGCACGCTGGTGTCGAGAACGTACGTGCGCCGGTCTGGTGTCCGGCGGCTCTTGGAACTGACCACTAGGCCTCCAGAGCGGATGACCCTGCGTCATCCGCGGCAAGCCGGCCCCCGCTGCCCCGGTGGCCTCGGGGCCGGTCTGACTGGAGTATTCCCAGGCGAGGGGCGGTGCATTCGCGCCCCCGGCGAACTGACGGATCATTGCCGGTGAACGTTTGGCCTCACCCGGCGCCCGGGTACGCCAGCCCTACGGCGGTCATTTCGCCGCGGCCGGAGCCCCGGCCGCCGCCGACGGGCTAGAGACCGAGCCGCCGGTTCCGCTGCTCGAACGCGCGCAGCGCCCGCAGGAAGTCGACCTTGCGGAAGGCCGGCCAGTACGCCTCGCAGAAGTAGAACTCGCTGTGCGCGCTCTGCCAGAGCAGGAAGCCGGAGAGGCGCTGCTCGCCCGAGGTACGGATGATCAGGTCCGGGTCGGGCTGGTTGCGGGTGTAGAGGTGTTCGGCGATGTGCTCGACGTCGAGGATCTCGGCCAGTTCCTCGATCGAGGTGCCGCGCCCGGCGTGCTCCTGGAGCAACGAGCGGACGGCGTCGGCGATCTCGTGCCGGCCGCCGTAGCCGACCGCGACGTTGACGGTGATGCCGTCGATGTCGGCGGTCTCCTCGGCGGCGCGCTTGAGGACGTCGGCGGTGTGCTGCGGGAGCAGGTCGAGCGCGCCGACCGGGTGCACCTTCCAGCGCCGGGCGGCGGCGAGACCGGTGACGGCGTCCTCGATGATCCCGAGCAGCGGGACGAGTTCGTCGGCGGGGCGGTCCAGGTTGTCGGTGGAGAGCATCCACAGGGTGACGACCTTGACGTGGGTCTCGTCGCACCAGCCGAGGAACTCGGTGATCTTGTCGGCGCCGCGCTGGTGGCCGTACGCGGTGGAGCCGCCGGCGGCCTTCGCCCAGCGGCGGTTGCCGTCCAGGATCACGCCGATGTGGTGCGGGGTGCGGGCGAGGTGGACCTCGACCCGGCGGCCGTAGAGCCCGTACATCCCGCCCAGCAGGGTGCGCAGCCCCGGCGTCCGTTCGGCGACATCGCGCAGACCCATGTTTTACGGCCCCTCCGTACTCGTTCAATCAGGTGCGTCACCACCCGGGCGCAGCCTACTCCGGCAGGCAGGCGCACGGTAAAGCCGCAGGTAGCGGTCTGGTCACGGTCCTGTACGAAGTCGGTCGCGGCGGGTGTGTCGCGGGCCCCGCCGGCGGCCGCGGCGGTCCGGATACGGAACGGTCTCCGATTCCTTAAGGCATCCGTAAGTCGTCCGTCCGGTGCTTGACGGCCGCCATTGGTCTAGTCCAGCTTGTGAGCCAGGGCGCCGCCGACCTCCCCGGCCCGCCCCCAGGCTCTCACCGCGGACCTCCCCTCCCCCACACGCGGCCGCCGCGACCCCCACCGCGGCGGCCGCTCCTCCACCAGGAGCGTCACCCATGGCCCGTACGTCGAACCAGCCCGCGCACAAGCGCCGGCGCAGCCCCCTCCCGGCCGTCGCGGCCGGTGCCACCGCCCTCGCCCTGGCCGGCGGCGGACTCGCCCTCCTGGCCGGCGGCGCCAGCGCGGCGGTCGGCAACCTGGTCGCCAACGGCGGCTTCGACAGCGGACTCGCCGGCTGGAGCTGCACCGGCGCCGCGACCACCGTCTCCTCCCCGGTCCACTCCGGCAGCGGCGCGTTGCAGGCCACCCCCGGCGCCGGCGACACCGCCGAGTGCACCCAGACCATCAGCGTGCTGCCCAACACCAGCTACACGCTGAGCGCCTGGGTCCAGGGACCGTACGTCTACCTCGGCGCGCGCGGCACCGGCGGCGCCGACCCGAGCACCTGGTCCAACCAGACGGGCTGGAACCAGCTGTCCACCACCTTCACCACCGGGGCGAGCGCCACCAGCCTCACTCTCTACCTGCACGGCTGGTACGGGCAGGGCGCCTACCTCGCCGACGACGTCAGCCTGCTCGGCCCGGGCGGCACCGCCACCCCGAGCCCGACCGCTACCGCCACGGCCACCCCCACCGCGACCGCCACGCCGACCGCCACCGCGACGCCCACCGCGACGGCGACGCCCACCCAGACCGCCACGCCGACCCCCACGGCCACCACCCCGCCGGCCACCGGCCTGCCCGCGCACGTGGTCACCGGCTACTGGCAGAACTTCGACAACGGCTCGACCCCACAACGCCTGGGCGACGTCCAGAGCGCGTACGACATCATCGCGGTCTCCTTCGCCGACGCCGTGCCGACCCAGACCGGCGCGATCAGCTTCACCCTGGACCCGGGCCTGTCCAAGGCCCTCGGCGGCTACACCGACGCGCAGTTCCGCGCCGACATCAAGGCCAAGCAGGCCGCCGGCAAGAAGGTCGTCCTCTCCATCGGCGGCCAGAACGGCGCGATCACCGTCGGGGACGCCACCGCCGGCAGCAACTTCGTCAACAGCGCCTACGCGATCATCAAGGACTACGGCTTCGACGGCATCGACGTCGACCTGGAGAACGGTGTCCAGGCCGGCCCGCTCGGCAACGCGCTGCACGCCCTCCAGGCCAAGGTCGGCCCGGGCTTCGTGCTGACCATGGCGCCCGAGACCATCGGGATGTACAGCACCGCCGGCGCCTACTTCCAGCTGGCGCTCAACACCAAGGACATCCTGACCGTCGTCAACACCCAGTTCTACAACTCGGGCGGCATGAACGGCTGCGACGGCAAGGTCTACAACCAGGGCACCGTCGACTTCATCACCTCGCAGGTCTGCACCCACATCCAGGGCGGCCTGCGGCCCGACCAGGTCGGCATCGGCGTCCCCGCCTCCGCGAAGGCGGCCGGCGGCGGCTACGTCCCGCCGACCGTGGTGAACAACGCGCTGGACTGCCTGGCCACCGGCACCAACTGCGGCAGCTTCGTCCCGCCGGCCAAGTGGCCCACCATCCGCGGCGCGATGACCTGGTCCACCAACTGGGACGCCAACAACGGCAACGCGTTCTCGAACACGGTCGGCCCGTTCGTCCACAAGCTGCCGTGAACCGCACCAGCACCCGGACGTAACTCCCCCCGGCGCGCCGCTCCTTGAGGGTGGGGCTCGCGCGCCGGCGGCGGGGCCCGCCGTACCGCCCCGGTACGGCGGGCCCCTCCCGCGTCCGCACCCGGGCCGGGCACCCACCGGGGACGTCGCTACCGCGCCAGCACCGCCAGCAGCGCGCCGAGCAGCAGGAACGGGCCCACCGCGAGGTCCAGTCCGCGCACCGGGCGCCGGCGCAGCAGTGCGGCGGCGGCCCGGACCGTCCCCCAGAGCCCGGCGAGCACCACGGAGGCGAACAGGGCCCCCGCCGCCACCGCCCAGCCGTACCAGCCGAGCAGACCGCCCAGGGCGAACCCCAGCGCGGAGTCCCCCGGGCCCAGCACGCCCAGCCAGACCGGCAGTTCGAGCAGCGCCCCGACCACCAGCGCGACCAGCAGGCAGCGCGGCAGCACCCCCGGCCGGCCCTCGGCCAGTGCCCCGACCGCCAGCAGCGCGAACACCCCGGCGGCCAGCGGCAGGGTCAGCCGGTAGGGCAGCCGGCGCACCCGGGCGTCGACGAAGGCGAGCACCACGCCCAGCGCGGCCGCCCAGGCCAGTGCCACCGCCGACGGCCCGTCCGCCGCGTACGCCACCGCGACGGCGACCGCCGCGGCGACCAGCTCGACCGACCAGGCCGCGGCGCCCAGCCGCTCCCGGCAGCCCGGACAGCGCCCGGTCGGCGGCAGGAATCGCACCGCCACACCACACAACGGACAGGCACCGCACCAGGGTTCACCCTCGGGCACGGCAAACCGGGCAATCAGGCCGCGCAGCAGCGGAGCCACCAGAAAACCGGCCAGTACCGCCCCGGCTGCGGCTAGCATCACCGGCGCACCCCCTCTCGATCAGCGCCCGCACCGACCGTGCGGTCCCCGGCGCGCGGGCGGCGGCGCGTACCCGACCACATCATCCAACGGGGGAACGACCGTGACGAAGACCCGACCGATCCGCAGACTCGCGGCCGGCCTGCCGGCCGTGGCACTCACCCTGGCCCTGGCGGCCTGCGGGCCGGACAACGCCGACCCGGTGGCCGACCCGAGCGCCCCGGCCGCGCCGCCGGCCACCGAGACCGCCACCGCCCCGGCGACGGCCCCCGGCACGGCACCGGCCGGCGCGCCGACCGCCGCACCCACCGCCGCCGGCAGCCCCGCGGCGCCGGGCGGCACCGGCGGCCCGGGCGCCCCGACCGGCGGGGACGCCCCGCAGCCGGCGGGCACCGCCGGGGGCAACAACGTCACCCAGATCAGCTACGACCACCCGCTCGCGCTCGGCGCCACCGGCCGCTACGTCGGCAAGAGCTCGGTCGTCGACGCGACCGCGGTCTCGATCGTCAAGGGCACCGCCGCCGAGATCGCCCCGTTCAAGCTGATGCCGGAGATCACCAACGGCAAGACGCCGTACTACGTCACCGTGACGTTCACCAACCGCACCGGCTCCGTGCTGGCCCAGGACGCGTACATGATGCGGGTCTGGGTGAAGCCCAAGGACCACTCGGCGGGGGCGCTGCCGGCGCCCACCCTGCAGAAGGCCATTCCGCAGTGCGACACCAGGTCGCTGGTCCCGCTCGCGGACGGGCAGTCGGTGAAGCTGTGTGCCGTCTATCTCGTTCCGAACGAGGCCCCGCCCGCGTTCCTCACGTACGGGAACATCCTGGACACCGCGCCCCTGGTTTGGAAGGTCGGCTGACACCTCCGCCTGTCGATCCAAGGCCGGCCCCGGGAGGCCCTTCCGGGCCCGGCGGCCCGTGTCCCAGGACACGCGTCACCGGGCCCGGCCGTACCCCTAAAGTAGGCAGGCATGCAGGTCATCCAGTCCAGCAAGCTCGCCAATGTCTGCTACGACATCCGCGGCCCGGTGCTCGACGAGGCGATGCGGCTGGAGGAACAGGGCCACCGCATCCTCAAGCTCAACACCGGCAACCCCGCCACCTTCGGCTTCGACGCGCCCCCGGAGATCCTCCAGGACATCCTGCGCAACCTCGCGTCCGCGCACGGGTACGGCGACTCCAAGGGCCTGCTGTCCGCCCGCCGGGCCGTCGTCATGCACTACGAGGACCGCGGGCTGCACGGGCTGAGCGTCGAGGACGTCTTCCTCGGCAACGGTGTCTCCGAGCTGATCCAGCTGGCCATGACCGCGCTGCTCGACGACGGCGACGAGGTGCTCGTCCCGGCGCCCGACTACCCGCTCTGGACGGCCTCCGTCTCGCTGGCCGGCGGCACCGCCGTGCACTACCGCTGCGACGAGCAGTCCGAGTGGTACCCGGACCTCGCCGACATCGAGGCCAAGGTCACCGACCGGACCAGGGCCATCGTGGTGATCAACCCGAACAACCCGACCGGCGCGGTCTACCCGCGCGAGGTGCTGGAGGGCATCGTCGAGATCGCCCGCCGGCACAAGCTGGTGGTCTACGCGGACGAGATCTACGACAAGATCCTCTACGACGACGCCGAGCACATCCCGCTGGCCACCCTGGCGCCCGACCTCTTCTGCGTCACCTTCAACGGCCTGTCCAAGGCGTACCGGGTCGCGGGCTTCCGCTCCGGCTGGATGGTGCTCTCCGGCGACCGCCACCGGGCCCACAGCTACATCGAGGGCCTCACCGTGCTCGCCTCGATGCGGCTGTGCGCCAACATGCCGGCCCAGCACGCGGTGGCCGCGGCGCTCGGCGGGCGGCAGTCGATCCGCGACCTGGTGCTGCCCGGCGGGCGGCTGCTGGCCTCGCGCGACGCCGCGTACCAGTTGCTCAACGACATCCCCGGGGTCAGCTGCGTCAAGCCCAAGGGCGCGCTGTACGCGTTCCCGCGGCTGGACCCGAAGGTCTACAAGATCAAGGACGACGCCCAGATGGTGCTGGACCTGCTGCGCTCCCAGCGCATCCTGCTGGTCCAGGGCACCGGCTTCAACTGGCCCGAGCCGGACCACTTCCGGCTGGTCACGCTGCCCCGGGCGGAGGAGATCACCGACGCGGTGACCCGGATCGGCGACTTCCTGAGCGGCTACGCCCAGCCCTGAGGCTCGGGGCGGGGAAAACACTACGGCCGGAGTCCCGGCCCGGGCGGTCTCCTTGGTCGGGGAAAGACCGCCCGGCGGAACTCCGGCCGTCCTGTCGCTCGGCGGGCGCGCAGTTCGTGCGACGCACCCGCCTCTCACTCGGCCTGAGGCTCAGGCTCAGCCGAGACGCGCGACCAGGTCCCGGTACTCGTCCCACAGCTCCTTCGGGGTGTGGTCGCCGAACAGCTCCAGGTGGGCCGGCACGAGCGCGGCCTCCTGGCGCCAGATGTCGACGTCCACGGTGAAGAGCAGGTCGAGGTCCTCCTTGGACAGCTCCAGGCCGTCCAGGTCGAAGCCGTCGGTGGTGGGCAGCACGCCGATCGGGGTCTCCACGCCCTCGCCGGTGCCCTCCAGACGCTCCACGATCCACTTCAGCACGCGGCTGTTCTCGCCGTAGCCCGGCCAGACGAACTTGCCCTCGGCGTTCTTGCGGAACCAGTTGACGTAGTAGATCTTCGGCAGCTTGGCGGCGTCCGCCTGGGCGCCGACCTTCAGCCAGTGGGCGAAGTAGTCGCCCATGTTGTAGCCGCAGAACGGCAGCATCGCGAACGGGTCGCGGCGCAGCTCGCCGACGGTGCCCTCGGCGGCGGCGGTCTTCTCGGAGGCGATGTTGGCGCCCAGGAAGACGCCGTGCTGCCAGTCGAAGGACTCGGTCACCAGCGGGACGGCGGTGGCGCGGCGGCCGCCGAACAGGATCGCCGAGATCGGCACGCCCGCCTGGTCCTCCCACTCGGGGGCGATGGTCGGGCACTGCGCGGCCGGGACGGCGAAGCGGGCGTTCGGGTGGGCGGCCGGGGTGCCGGACTCGGGGGTCCAGTCGTTGCCGCGCCAGTCGGTCAGGTGCGCCGGGGGCTCGTCGGTCAGGCCCTCCCACCACACGTCGCCGTCGTCGGTGAGGGCGACGTTGGTGAAGACCGTGTTGCCCCAGAGGGTGTCGATGGCGTTGGCGTTGGTGTCCACGCCGGTGCCGGGGGCGACGCCGAAGAAGCCGGCCTCGGGGTTGATGGCGTACAGGCGGCCGTCCGCGCCGAAGCGCATCCAGGCGATGTCGTCGCCGATCGTCTCGACCTTCCAGCCCGGGACGGTCGGCTGGAGCATGGCCAGGTTGGTCTTGCCGCAGGCCGACGGGAAGGCGGCGGCGACGTACTTCGGCTCGGCCTCGCCGTTGGCGCCGGCCGGCGGGGTGAGCTTCAGGATCAGCATGTGCTCGGCCAGCCAGCCCTCGTCGCGGGCCATGGTCGAGGCGATGCGCAGCGCGTAGCACTTCTTGCCGAGCAGGGCGTTGCCGCCGTAGCCGGAGCCGAAGGACCAGATCTCCTTGGTCTCCGGGAAGTGCGAGATGTACTTGGTGCTGTTGCACGGCCACGGCACGTCCGTCTCGCCCTCGGCGAGCGGGGCGCCGACGGTGTGCACGGCCTTGACGAAGTCGCCGTCCTCGCCGAGCTGGTCCAGCACGGCCTTGCCCATGCGGGTCATCACGCGCATCGACACGGCGACGTAGGCGGAGTCGGTGATCTCGACGCCGTACGCGGCCAGCGGGGAGCCGACCGGGCCCATCGAGAAGGGCACGACGTACATCGTGCGGCCCTTCATCGCGCCGCGGAACAGGCCCTGCTCGCCCTGGAAGACCTCCCGCATCTCGGCGGGGGCCTTCCAGTTGTTGGTCGGGCCGGCGTCCTTCTCCAGCTCGGAGCAGATGTAGGTGCGGTCCTCCACACGCGCCACGTCCGTCGGGTCCGAGGCGGCGTAGTAGGAGTTGGGGCGCTTCTCCTCGTTCAGCTTCTTGAAGGTGCCCTGAGCCACCAGCAGGTCCGCGAGGCGCTGGTACTCCTCGTCGGAGCCGTCGCACCACTCGATGCGGTCCGGCTGGGTGAGCTCAGCGATCTCGCTCACCCAGGCCAGCAGCCGCTGGTGGCGGGTGGGCGCGGACGCGCTGACAGCAGAGATCTCGTACGACACGATCGCTCCGTTTCACACCATCTCGGCGAGGAGGTGGCGTAGCGGGGGTCTGAGGGTGCTTGCAGCGTAGCCCCGCCTCCCAGGCCCCAGTACGGCGCAGCGGCGAAATTGACGCATCTTTTACTACAGTCAGTATGGTTACTGGCTGGTAATAGGTCGCTCACGTCCCGGACGGGGAGCCCTCGACCCCCCTTCGAATACTCCAAAACGTCCAAGAGTGACGATCGCCACTTTACTACGCGTCGGTAACCTACGGGAGCGTAGGTAATGGGTAGCATGCTGCGCATGACTGCTGAGCCCGTCGTGAGCACGGAGAGTGTCCAGAACGCGGAGTCGCCCGCGTACGCGGAATCGCCCGCGCGCGCGCCGGGCGCCGAGCGCAAGCCGAAGTGGCGCGGCTGGCTGCACGCCGGGATGTTCCCCGCCACCGTCGCGGCCGGGATCGTGCTGATCTGCCTGGCCGACTCCACCCCGGCCAAGGTCGCCTGCGCGATCTACTCGGTCAGCGCCTGGCTGCTGTTCGGGGTCAGCGCGGTGTACCACCGCTTCGACTGGGGTCCGCGCGGGGACGCCGTGCTGCGCCGGCTGGACCACGCGAACATCTTCCTGATCATCGCGGGCACCTACACGCCGTTCACGATCCTGCTGCTCAAGGGCGCCGCCCAGCAGGTGCTGCTGTGGGCGGTCTGGGGCGGCGCGCTGGCCGGGATCGCGTTCCGGGTGTTCTGGGTCGGCGCGCCGCGCTGGCTGTACACGCCGGTGTACCTCGCGCTGGGCTGGGCCGCCGCGTTCTTCCTGCCGGACTTCCTGCACACCGGCGGGGTCGCCGTACTGGTGCTGATGATCGTCGGCGGGGTGCTCTACAGCATCGGCGGTGTGGTGTACGGGCTCAAGCGGCCGAATCCGTCACCGCGCTGGTTCGGGTTCCACGAGGTGTTCCACGCCTTCACCCTCGGGGCGTTCATCGTGCAGTACGTCGGCGTCTCACTGGTGGCGTACAGCACGGCCGGCTGAACCCGGCACCCCACGGCGGGCGGCCGTCCGGTCCACGGACCGGGCGACCGCCCGTTCCGCGTTCAGGGCCTCGCGGGCCCGGCGGCAGCGCTCGCAGTGGGCGGCCTTCGGGGTCGGCGCGGGCGGCCGGTGGCCGCTCGGGGCGGCCGGCCGGTGGAGGGCCCGCCACCGCCGGGCGACGTACACCATGAGCAGCAGCACCTCGACCCCGGCGACCACCAGGACCAGCCCGGCACCGTTGATCAGATAGGCCGCGACCACGGCGAGCGCGGACGCCACCACCACTGCCGCGCCCCACACCTGGGCGCTCGACTCCCTGTCGGCCATGACGGCTCCCCTTTCCCGGCGCCGGGCTGCGTGGTCGGCTCCTGCCGCCCCACCCCTTCTCCGCTCTCGGCACGCGTCGGCCAGCACTGACCGATTGCCACATGGTATCTACCGACAGTCACCCGGAGCCGCCCCCGGACGACGAACGGCAGATCAACGTTGCGTCAATTCCTTGTGCGGAAGCCGCACTTCCAGAGCACGCCACGGAGCGTGGCCGGATCGACCCGGTGCCACATATTGACGGTAACCATCTTTTGAGAGTTACTGTCATTTGATAGGAACTCCCCGATGGAGGACCCGGAGGTCACCGTGCCCACCGCTCCGCCCGCTCCCCGGACCGCCGTGCCGACGGCCGACCCGCGCCGCTGGCTCGCCCTGATCGCCGTCGCGCTGAGCGTCCTGGTGATCAGCTTCGACATGACGATCCTCAACGTCGCCCTGCCCACCCTCGCCGCTCAGCTGCACGCGGGCACCGGACAGCTGCAGTGGATCGTCGACTCCTACACGGTGGTCTTCGCCGCCGTGATGCTCCCGGCCGGCCTGGTCGGCGACCGGTTCGGCCGCCGCCGCACCCTCACCGCCGGACTCGCCCTGTTCGGCCTCGCCTCCGCCGTCGGCATGCTCACCGGCTCCGCCGGCACCCTGATCGCCGCCCGCGCCGCCATGGGCCTGGCCGGCGCGCTGGTCATGCCGATGTCCCTGGCCGTGATCCCCGGGCTCTTCCCGACCGGCGAACAGCGCCGCGCCACGGCGATCCTGGCCGCCGCGCTCGCCGCCGGCACCCCGCTCGGACCGCTGCTCGGCGGCTTCCTGCTCCAGCACTACTGGTGGGGCGCAGTCTTCGCGATCAACATCCCGCTGACCGTGATCGGCATCGTCGCCTGCGTCCTGCTACTGCCGGAGAGCCGCAACCCCGACGCGCCCCGGATCGACCTCGTCGCCACCGTGCTCGGCGCCGGCGGGCTCGGCGCGCTCACCTACGGGATCATCGAGGGCCCCGAACGAGGCTGGGCCGACCCCCTGGTGCTCGGCACGCTCGTCGGCTCGGTGCTCGCGCTCACCGCGCTGGTGCTGCGCAGCCGTCGGCAGAGCGCCCCGATGCTCGACCTCACCCTGCTCGCCGACCGGACCTTCCGCTGGTCCGCCGTCGCCGCGACGCTGGTCTCGGTCGCCATGTTCGGCGCCTTCTTCGTCCTGCCGGCCTACTTCCAGAACGTGCTCGGCGCGGACGCCTTCGGCACCGGGCTGCGGATGATGCCGATGATGCTCGGCCTGATGGTCGCCGCCAGACTCACCGACAGGCTGGTCGCCAGGATCGGCGCCCGGGCGGTGATCGCCCTCGGCCTCGCCCTGCTCGCCGCCTCCGTCCTGATCGGCAGCCGCACCGGGGTCGCCGACGGCTACCCCCGAGCCGGGCTCTGGCTCACGCTGACCGGGTTCGGCATGGGATCGGCGATCATCACGGCCCAGGGCTCCGCCCTGATCACCCTGCCGCCGGCCCGGGCCGGGGTCGGCTCCGGGCTGTTGCAGACCCTCCGGCAGGTCGGCGGCGCGATCGGGATCGCCGTCTTCGGCAGCCTGCTGACCAGCTCGTACCGGGGCGCGCTGGACACCACCGGGCTGCCGGCCGAGGCCGCGCACCAGGCCGGGGAATCGGTGGCCGCCGCCGAGGCCGTCGCCAGGGCCACCGGGGACCGGGCGCTCGCCGCCTCCGCGCACGGCGCGTACGTGCACGGCATGACGGTGGTGCTGCTCGCCGCCGGCGTGGTCGCGGCGCTCTCCGCGCTGCTGGTCGCGGCCCGGATGCCGGCCGGCGCCGAGCCGGGGGTGCCGACCGGCGCCGAGCCGGAGCAGCGCTCGGAACCAGGGACCACCGCCGCGACCCCCGGAGGTCGCCGATAATCGACAGCATGAGCCCCGAGCAGCCGACCGCAGCACCCCCGAACGCCCCGGCCAACCCGGTCCAGGCGATGCTGGAGGCGCCGCTCTCGCTGCGCGAACGCAAGAAGCTGAAGACCCGCCAGACCATCCGCCGCGAGGCGTACCGGCTGATCGCCGAACAGGGCTACGAGAACACCACGGTGGAGCAGATCGCGGCCGCCGCCGAGGTCTCCCCCTCCACCTTCTTCCGGTACTTCGCCACCAAGGACGACCTCGTCCTCACCGACGAGTACGACCCGGTGATGATCACGGCCCTGCTGGCCCGGCCGGCCGACGAACCGTTCCTCACCTCCTGCCGCGAGGCCCTGATCGGCCTGATCCGCGAACTGCTCCAGCACGAACGCGAGGAACTGCTCACCCGGATGCGGCTGGTCACCGAGGTCCCCTCGCTGCGCGCCGGGCTGCACCGGGGCGGCAACAGTCCGCAGGAGCTCTTCCTCGTCGCGCTGACCCGGCGGGCGGGCGTCGAGGAACCCACCTTCGACATGCGGATCACCGCCGCCGCCATCGGCGCCGCCACCACCGAGACCGTGCTGCAGTGGGCTGCGGCGGAGGGCGAGCAGGACATCGCGACCCTGGTCGACCACACCTTCGCCGTCCTGGAGAGCGGCTTCGCCGGGGTCTGAGCCGGTCCGCCGGACGTGGTGGAACGACGGCGGGGTCCGGCCGTCTGCCGGACCCCGCCGCCTGCTGCGTCGTCGCGCGCCGGGCGCGCCGGGCAGGACCTACCCCTGCCGGGCGCCCGCCCTCCGCCGCAGGACCGCACCCGCGCCCACCAGCGCGGTGGCGCCCAGGGCCGCGGCCGCCGTGACGGCCGGCAGCGCCGAACCACCGCCCGCCGCCGCAGCCGGGGCGGCGTCCAGCTGGTACCCGCCGCCCTTGCCCGCCCGGTCGTACGCCGAGCCGGGCAGCTTGTCGCCGTACCGCTGGTGCACCAGCTGCTGGTACGCCGCCAGCGACACCCCGCCCGCGCCCACCGAGCGCCGGGCCTCGTCGTCCAGCGGCAGCACCCGGCCGTCGCGCAGCACGTACCAGGCGTTCACCTGCGGCTCGCGGAACGCGGTGCCACCACCGCCGCTCGCCGCCTTCGCCGCGTAGTCGCTCTCGTCACCGCCCGAGGCGATGTTGACGACCCGCCAACCGTCGCCCTGGCGCACCGTCCACACCGAGGCCGTCTGGCCGTCCGTCGCGACCACCTTGCTCGCGGTGAACTCGGCCCGCGCCACCGGCGCGCCCGGGGTACCGGCCACGAAGCCGGCGTCCAGGGTGTACACCGGCACGGTCTCACCGGCCAGTTGCGGGGCGGCCGCGCTCGCCGCCCGCGCCTCGTCGGCCGCGCCCAGGGACAGCTGCGCGGTCGGCGGGACGCCCTTGCGGGCGAAGAAGTGGCCCACCCGGTCCAGGACCGCCGGGTCCTGGACGACGCCGCGGGCCTTCGCCAGCTCGGCGGCGGGCACCGGCACCGGGGCACCGGACGGACCGTCCGCGTGCGCGGCCGGGGCGAGCGCCAGACCGAGGCCGGCGGCGAGCAGGGCGGTGACGGCGGCCCGACGGGCCGTGCTGAAGTCGGTCATGGTCGCCCTCACGCGCCGATCCGGTACAGGGAGTGGGTCCAGGAGAACGTGTCGTTGTTCACGTAGTACCAGTAGTCCGCCCAGTTGTAGCGGTAGTTGGACGGCCACGGGTCGCCCCAGTACACCCAGTTGTTGCCGGTGTCGTAGCCGTAGACGACGTGCATGTGGCCGCCGCCGGAGCTCCACTGGATGCGCGTCTCGACCGGCCGGTTCGCGTCCACCTCGGTCTGCACCGTGCTGTAGCGCAGGTAGCCGGTGACGTACGAACCCGGGTTGATGCCGATCCAGTCCAGCCCGTTCTGCACGTCGCCCAGCGTGGCCTGGCTGTTGGGGCAGCTGGAGTCGATCGAACGGCCGAACGCGGCGTTGCAGAACTGGTTCTGGCTGTAGTTGTAGCCGAACCAGGTGGCGATGGTGTTGCCGCTCGCCGCCCAGCACCAGTTGGTCTGCTGTTGCTGCTGCATGGTGATGTTGAGCTTCTTGTACGTGCCGGCCAGATCGGCCGTGCTGCCGGGCGCGGCGGCCTGGCGGACCTGGGCGGGGGCCGGGTCCGGGGCGGGCGTCGCGGCGGCGGGCGTCGCGGCGGCGGCCGTGGGGGTGGCCACCGCGGCGGTGAACGCCGGGCCCAGCACGCCGAGTGCGATCAGCGAGACCGCACGGCGCAGCCGTATGGGGGGAACTGGCATGGGGGAATGTCTCCTTGCACGAGCCGAGGTGCTGTGTGGGGGGCGCGGTCCGGATCGCGCCATGAGCATCGCGCCGTTGACCGAATCCGGTCAACGGCCGTCGCAGGGGCCCCAGTTGTGGTGTGAACGGCCCGTCCCAGGTGTGAACGCCACCCCGGAAACCCCCGCGTGACGGGCCAGGACCGGTGACAAACCACCGGCCGGATGTGAATATTCACGGTCAAGACAGGCCGTCCGCGCCCGCCCCCAGGAGGCCGTGATCCACCGCAGCGACCACGCCGACCTCACCGCCGCCCTGCGCACCGGCCCGTTCCACCTCGCCCTGCGCACCGCCATCGCCGCCCGCGGCCTCACCCTCCACCGCATCCGCCGCCACCTCGCCCTGCGCGGCGTCCACGTCGGGGTCACCAGCCTCAGCTACTGGCAGCAGGGGCGCCGCCGCCCCGAACGCCCCGAATCCCTCCGGGCCGTCGCCGCCCTCGAAGAGGTCCTCGACCTGCCCGAACACTCCCTCACCCGGCTGCTCGGCCCCCGCCGCGCCGCCGCCACCACCGGGGCCGACGCCCCGCCCGTACGCCCCTACCGCGACCTGATCAGCCCCGCCACCGCCGTCGACGACCTGCTCGCCAGCATCGCCGGCCCGCGCGACACCGGCCTGCACACCATCACCCACATCGAGCGCATCCGCATCGGCCCCGACCGCCAACTCGCCCGCCGCGACTCCCAACACGCGCTGCGCGCCCACCGCGACGGCACCGACCGCTACCTCGCCCTCTACCAGGGCGACCCGGGCTGCGACATCACCCGCGTCGGCGTCCGCGCCGAGGAGAACTGCCGCCCCGGCCGCATCCGCCGCGACCAGACCCACCACCTCCTGGTCGCCGAACTCCTCCTCGACCGCCGCCTACGCGCCGGCGACACCCACCTCCTCGGCTACGGCTTCGACGACGCCCCGTCCCCCCACCCCAGCTGCGAATACGTCCGCGGCTTCCACTCCGGCGCCGGCCAGTACGTCCTCCAGGTCACCTTCCACCCCGCCGCCCTCCCCGTCCGCTGCCACCGCTTCGCCCTCCACTCCCCCGGCGAAGCCCCCTACGAGACCGAGGAACTGACCCTCGACGGCCACCACTGCGTCCACCTGGTGGCGACGGCGCTGCGGCCGTGCATCCTGGGGATCAGGTGGGACTGGGAGTAGCGGAGGTCAGTGCGACCAGTACGGGTCGTCGACCGGATCGACCTTGGCGTAGAACGGGGTTCTGGCGAGCGGGGACATCGGCTCGTACTCGTGGGCGGGTTGGTAGAGCACCCCGCCGACCCCCGCCCTGAACGTCACCAGGTAGGTCGAGTCCTGGGTAGCCTCCGCAGAGAACGTCAGGTACGTCTCGCCGCCGACTTGTCCCACTCCCCGCAGGTACGGGTGCTTGTCAGCCGGCTCCGATCGATCGACCACCCGGCTCCCCAGCGCCGTCCAGGCCCGGGACACCTGGTCCATCAAGGTCAGCAGCTTCGTCTGCGAGATCGAGGTCCGAACAGTGACGACTTCCTCGACGTCCGACACCATGCTCGGCTCGCCGTCCCAGCGGTCGTGTTCCCTGCGCACCTCGAAATCAGCCCCCGCGTAGGTGAGTGAGGGGAATACGCCGTCCATGGTGGCGCGCAAGGCCTGATCGATCCGTCCCTTCGCCTCGCCCGTCCCCAACCGGCCCGATCGATCGGCCAACGCCAACGGTCCGAACCCGTTGGCGAACAGCACCGCACCGATGGCCACCGTCAGCACGATCGAGCCCACGACCGTCCAGCCGGTCCTCATCGCCCCTCCGCCAGGTGGACGTCGTCGGCCTTGCCCGTGACGATCGAGGCGACGTTGCCCAGCGAAGGGCCGCCGAATTCCGGAGTGAGGTACTTGGTGTGCGCCCCTAGGAGGTTCATTCCCTGGCTGTAGTCGGAGACCGTGAAGCGTTTGGCGCCGAAGGACTCGCTCGCCGGATCCCTGCCGAACCAGTTCTCGTCGGGATGGCCACCGATGGGCCAAGGAATCATGCCTCGGCCCGACACGGCGTGGGAGACCAGATCGTTGTCCGCCGCGCCGGCCCAGACATGCCCGGGGAGTCGCAGGTCCGAGGCTCGGTCCACACCGATGCCCGGGCTGCCGATGAGCACCACGTCATCCGGCAGTGTGTAGTTCCCCGGGTGGGCGGCCATCTTCGTCGCCTGTCCGACCACGACTGAGCCGAAGCTGTGCCCCACCGAGGTGATGTGCGGACACTGGCCGCTCGCATTGGTCGCCCGAAGCCCGGTGACAAAGTTCGCGTAGGCGGGCGCGCCCTTGGCCGCCGCTTCTGGCGAGGTCGCGCCCAGGTCCGCACCGGGCGGGTCATAGCCCAGCCAGACGATCGAGGCCACCGATCCGCCGGGCCTGACCTTCTTGTTGGCCGCCCGCCAGACGTTCAGCGCGTTCTCCGACTCGTTGGTGCCGGGCGTGTCACCCGGCTTGGCCGGGCCGAGTGAGTCGGCATCCGTGGTGATTCCGGGAACGTAAGCTGAGATGTCCGTGGCGGTGTCAGGGTTTCCGAAGGAAAGGATCGCGCGGCCCTGGCCTTCGGTGCCGATGCCGATCACGTAGGTGTGCGGCCGACCATCCTTCGACGCGGCGTCCTGTTCGAGGCGATCCTGGATGGGCCTGAGCTTCTTGTACTCCGCCTCCTCTTCCTTCGTCCTGGGCCGACCGAGGTGGTCCAGCGCAAGTAGCCGGTCCGACAGAGCCCTTCGGTTCACCCGGTCCCGCACGTCCGCCGGTACCCCGTCCAGGTTCCCGATCGCCTCCGGGTGGTGGTCGATGAACCACTGCCGGCCCGCCGGATCCAGGCCGTTCCACCAGCTGTTGACCTCGGTCGGCGGCGCCCCGACCGCCGGCATGTCCCGGAGGTACGGCGCGCCCGATCCGCTCGCCGCTTTCTGGTCGGCCTCGGCGACCGCCAGCGTCAGCCCCGACTTGGTGGTGGCGTGCTGGGTGAAGCCCTTGAGTAGCCCGGCCAGTTGCGCATCGGCCGTGCTGGCCTCGGTGATGGCGGCGCCGATCCTCCTGGCGATGTCCTCGGCCGCGGTCTTCTGCTTCGCCTCCCAGCTCGCGTCCTGGTCAGGGCCGGTCGGCGCGGGCCAGTTCACCGTCCCGTTGTCGCTCACCGTGAGCCCCTTGGCGCTCGCGTCGGAGAGGGCCTGCCGGAGCTTCGATTGGGCGAGCCCGAAGAGGTCGGCGTAGTCCCGCAGGGTCTTACCCATCGCGGCCAGTTCGGTCTCGGCGGCGTGCAGTTGGCCGGTGGTGGCGTCCAGCGAGGGGATGGCCGCGTCGGCGGCCGGCCCGCTCCAGCCGGATCCGTGCACCCGGTCGGTGGTGCCGCTCTTCCAGTCCGCGGTGTGTTGCGCGTACGCCTTGTAGAGCGCGTCGTAGGCGTCCGCCGCCGTGTGCAGGTCCTCCGGCCTGGCGTTCCTCAGGCTCGCGAGGTCGAGGCGGTTGGCCCCCGCCTGCCGATCCGTGTCAACCATGAGCGTTCCCCCCGGTACGCACAGCTACCATAGCCCACGACCGAACCTACACTCCCAAGGGGGAACCGTGGCAGAGGGGACCGGATTCACCGTCAAGCCGGGCGAGTTGACGGCGGCGGGCAACAACGCGCTCACGGTGGCCGGGAAAGTGCCGGACGAGACCGCGAAGTTGGCCGAGCCGAGTGCCAAGGCCGCCGGGAGCCTGCCGGGTTGGCAGAGCGGGGCGGCGTTGCAGGGGTGCAGCACGGCCTGGAAGGCGCTGCTGGACGACCTCGCGGGCGGCATGAAGACGGCTGGCGGCAATCTCCTCACCTGCGCCCAGACGTACGTGAACTCCGATCACCTGCCGGCGCCCGCGGTCACCGGCGCCGCCGATCCGTTCCGCACGAAGGTCGTCGGCGGGCACCGGGTCGACTACGCGTGATCCACTAGCTCTGGAAGTCGACGATCAGGCAGTCCTCGACCGGGAGGTAGCCGATCTGCTGGTAGATGGAGTTGCTGGTCGGGTTGGCGAGGTCGGTGTAGAGGAGGACCTCGGTGGCGCCCTGGGTGAGGGCGGCGGCCGAGGCGGTGGCGGTGACGGCGGTGGCGTAGCCGTGGCCGCGCAGCTCGGCGGGGGTGTAGACGGGGCCGATCCGGGACATGCCGGCGACCACCGGGCTGTTGCCGGCCAGTGAGACGGGTCGGCCGCCGTCCTCCCAGAGGTGGAGAACGCCGGCGGCGATCCGGTCGTCCACCGCCCGGGGGATGTTGGGCATCTCGATCTCGGCCTCGACCCCGAACTCCTCGTACCAGCGGATCACCAGCTCGCGGTCGGCCGGGCTGGCGGGCCGGCCGCGGCCCGCGGGCGGGCGCGGCGGGTCGGTCAGCTCGCCGAGCCGGTAGAGCCGCTGCTCGACCCGGACGGCGTGGCCGGCGCCGGTGGCCGCGGCCCAGGCGGCGGCGAAGGCCCGGACCGCCTCCGCGCCGCCGGAGATCCCGGTGACCCCGGCGACCCCGGCCGCCTCGGACGCCCCGACCGCCCCGGCCTCCGTGGCGGCGAATCCGGCGAGCTCGACGGCGAGTTCGACCGCCGCGGCCGCCGGCATGACGGACAGCCGGGGCTCGTACGGCGGGGTCTGCAGCACGGCGGCCTCGACCGGGCCGGCCGGGGAGCCGCGCCACCAGCCGAACAGCGGCGGCCCGCCGAACGCGTCCAGCCCGCTCACGGTCAGCCGGTTCGCCACCGTGAGCAGCACGGTGTTCTCGGCCGGGTGAGCCGCGAGGAACGCCCCGGCGTGGGTGTGGAATTCGTCGAGGGAGCGGCTGAGCGTCCAGGTCATGGGGCATTGTCGCCCCGCCCGGGCACCCGGCTCCAGCGAATTACCGCAGCTCCGCCACCACGCCCAGCCGCTCGGCCAGCGCCGCCGGGTCGGTGGTCGGCGCGTCGCAGGCGAAGTGCCGGCAGACGTAGGCGGCGGGGGCCCCGTCCACCAGCGGCCGGTCGGCCAGCAGCGGCACCTCCGCCCCGGCCTCCACCGGCGCGCCCGCAACGTCCGGCTCGCCCACCGCGACGACCGCCCCGGGCGCGGTGCCGAGCAGCGCGGCCCGGCGCAGGGCGGCGGTGGCCGGGTGGTCGGCCGGGCCGACGACGGCGATCTCGTGCGGCCCGTCGAGCAGCGCCTCGGCGACGGCCAGGCCCCACCCGATGAACCGGGGGGCCCGCCCGGCGAGCGCGCCGACGATGCCGAGGGCCCGTTCGGCGGCGGTGCGGTGCCGCTCCGAGCCGGTGTACGCGGCGTACGTGAGCAGGGCTCCGGCGGCGGCCGTCCAGCCGGACGGGGTGGCGTTGTCGGTCGGGTCCTGCGGGCGCCGGATCAGTTCCTCGGCGTCGTCGGCGGTGTCGTAGAGCGCGCCGGATGCCTCGTCGGTGAAGTGCTTGAGGACGGTGTCGAGCAGCCCGCCGGCCAGCTGGAGCCAGGCGGCGTCGCCGGTGACGGCGTACAGGGCGAGGAAGCCCTCGGCGGTGTCCGCGTAGTCCTCCAGGACGCCCGCGTTGGCGCCGGCCCGGCCGTCCCGGGAGGTGCGCAGCAGCCGCCCGTCGGGGGTGAGGTGGACGGCGAGCAGCAGGTCGGCGGCGCGTTCGGCGGCCTCGACCAGGTCGGGGCGCTCCAGCAGGGCGCCGGTCTCGGCGAGGGCGGCGATGGCGAGGCCGTTCCAGGCGGCGACGACCTTGTCGTCGCGGGCCGGGGCGGGCCGCTGGGCGCGGGCTTCGAGGAGCCGGCCGCGCAGCACCTCGTACTCGGCGAAGTCCCCGCCGTCCTCCGCGAAGTCCTCGGGGTCGACGGGGAGTTGGAGGACGGAGGTGCCGTGCTCGAAGGTGCCGTCGGCGGTCACCGCGAACAGCCGGGCGGCGGTCGCCGCGTCGGCCGGGCCGAGCAGGTCCACCAACTGGCCGGGCTCCCAGACGTAGTAGGCGCCTTCGGCGGACTGCCCGGTCTCCTCGTCCAGACTGTCGGCATCCAGCGCGGAGGCGAACGCACCTTCGGGGGTGCGCAGTTCGCGCAGCAGGAAGTCCGCGGTGGAGAGCGCGACCCGGCGGGCCGACGCCGAGCCGGTGGCCCGCCACAGGTGCAGGTAGGCGCGCAGCAGCAGCGCGTTGTCGTACAGCATCTTCTCGAAGTGCGGCACGACCCAGCCGGCGTCCACCGAGTACCGGGCGAAGCCGCCGCCGAGCTGGTCGTGGATGCCGCCGCGGGCCATCGCCTCGCCGGTGCGGACGGCCATCTCCAGGGCGGCCGTCGAGCCGGTGCGGGCGTGGTGGCGCAGCAGGAACTCGATCACCATGGCCGGCGGGAACTTGGGCGCGCCGCCGAAGCCGCCGCGCCGCTCGTCGAACTCCCGGCTGAGGGTGACCAGCGCCTGGTGCAGGTCGGCCTCGGCGGGCGGGTGGTGGGCGCCGGCCGAGTAGACGGCGGCCCGCTCGGCGAGCTCGGCCCGGATCCGGGCGGCGACCTCGCCGACCTCCTGCCGCCGGTCCCGCCAGGCCGCGTCGACGCCCTCCAGCACCTGCCGGAAGGACGGCATGCCGTGCCGGGGCTGCGGCGGGAAGTAGGTGCCGAAGTAGAACGGCTCCTTGTCGGGCGTGAGGAAGACGGTCATCGGCCAGCCACCCTGCCCGGTCGCGGCCTGCACCGCCTCCATGTACACGGCGTCGACGTCGGGCCGCTCCTCCCGGTCCACCTTGACGGCGACGAACCGCTCGTTCAGGTACCCGGCGAGACCGGCGTCCTCGAAGCTCTCGTGCGCCATGACGTGGCACCAGTGACAGGCGGCGTACCCGACCGAGAGCAGCACCGGCACCCCGCGCCGGCGCGCCTCCTCGAACGCCGCCTCCTCCCACGGCCACCAGTCGACCGGGTTGTCGGCGTGCTGGAGCAGGTAGGGCGAGGTCGCGTCCGCGAGACGGTTCGGCATGACCCCATCCTTGCGCATCGGCGCGCCCGCGCACCGGAGCCCCGGCGGCTGCGCGCCCCGGCGCCTTCGAGCCTTCGTGCCCCGGCGCCCTCGCGGCTGCGTGCGCCGACAGCTTCGCGGCCCGCGCCTCAGTGCCCGGCCGGGGCCGTCCGGCTCACTCCTTCGGGGCCTCCGGCTCCTCGGCGAAGTCGACCTTCTTGAATTGGCGGTTCATCGACTTGGCCAGGAACCAGGTGGCCACGCCGAGGGCGGCGAAGACGACGAAGCCGAGCAGGCCGGGGGTGACCTTGGCGTCGTCGACGGCGAGCTGGGCGGCGAGGTGGGTGAGGTTCACGGGGGCACTCATGTCTCTATGGTGGCCCGGCTCACGGGGAGCCGGGCCGTCGGGGGGTGGGTCAGTCGCGCGTGTCGGCGCCGGCGGCGGCCGGGGCGGGCGTGCGCAGGCCGGCGAACAGGTCGTCCTCCGGCAGGTCCACGTCGACCAGGGTACGGGCGAGCTCGTAGTCCTCGGTGGGCCAGACCTCGCGCTGGACCTCCAGCGGGACGCGGAACCACGGGCCGTCCGGGTCGATCTGGGTGGCGTGCGCGATCAGCGCGCGGTCCCGGGTCTCGAACCAGTCGTCGCAGCGCACCCGGGTGGTGATCTCGCGCTCCTTGCGGCCGCTCTTCTCCCAGCCCGCGATCCACTCGCCGTACGGCGAGTCGAGGCCGTTGTCGACGAGGTACTGGTGCAGGGCGCGCAGGCGGGCCATCGGGAAGCCGTGGTTGTAGTACAGCTTCTGCGGCTGCCAGGGCTCGCCGGCCTCCGGGTAGGCGGCCGGGTCACCGGCGGCGTCGAAGGCCAGCATGGTGATCTTGTGGGTCATGATGTGGTCGGGGTGCGGGTAGCCGCCGTTCTCGTCGTAGGTCGTGATGACCTGCGGCTTGAACTCCCGGATCAGCCGGACCAGCGGCTCGGCCGCCTCCTTCACGTCCTCCAGGGCGAAGCAGCCCTCGGGCAGCGGGGGCAGCGGGTCCCCCTCGGGCAGGCCGGAGTCCACGAAGCCCAGCCAGGCCTGCTTGACGCCCAGGATCGCCCGGGCCTCGTCCATCTCCTTGCGCCGCACCTCGTGGATGTTCTCCTCGATGTACTTGTCCCCCTGCAGCTTGGGGTTGAGGACCGACCCGCGCTCGCCCCCCGTGCAGGTGGCCACGAGCACGTCCACTCCCTGCTCGACGTACCTGGCCATGGTGGCCGCGCCCTTGCTGGACTCGTCGTCCGGGTGGGCGTGCACCGCCATCAGTCGCAACTGCTCAGTCAACGCCTTGCGTTCCTTCCACATCGTCGGGCGTTCCGCGAAGACCGGTCTGCCCACCGTACGAACCGCTCACTTCGGGACCGCGTCGCCGCAAGGCCGGCCCGCGGACGTCGCGCCGCCACGGCCGAGCCCCGCCCCCGCCGGACCGGCCGCGGGCGTGCCCCTCCTATAGTGACGGACTGGAGGAGCGTCGCATTCCCCGCACCACCCGCGCGGCCCCTCCCCCCGGAGAGGACGGAGCCGATGACCACGCGCACCACCACCCCGCAGCCGCCCGAGGGGCGTTACGGCCGGGGCGGCGACCGCGACTCGGACCGCCGCCTGAAGATCGCCGCCGCGGTCTGCGGCGTGCTCGGGCTGGGCCTGGTGGCCTGGCTGGGCGGCTCCTACCTGCTGCGCGAGACGGCGATGAACGGTTCGGTCCCGACCTTCCAGGCGGTCTCGGACTCCGCGGTGCAGCTGCACCTGGCGGTGCGCAAGAGCGACGGGACGGCGGGCAGCTGCACGGTCCGCTCCCAGGGCCTGGACGGCTCGGTGGTCGGCCTGGCCGACTTCCCCGTCCCGGCGGACGGTTCCAGCTACGACGCGGTGGTCACCCTGCGGACCACCGCCCGCGGCACCACCGCCGAGCTGCTGGGCTGTACGCCCGCGAAGTGACCGGCCGCGGGCCCGGTCGCCCGTCGGCGGAGGGTGAACCGGTCGGGTAATGACTGGCACCCGACCCCGTACCTGGCGCATATTCGATCGTGGGAGCGGGCATCCGTAGGACGTCCAGGACCCTCATTCTGTACACCTTGGCGCAACGCCGCCGTCAATGGCGCGCCAACGACCCTCCCGCTTGTCGGCGGGACTTGTTAGGCTCGTGGTTTCGCCCCTTCCGCACCGGATGGTACGGGAGCGGGCGTTGCTTTGTAGTTAAGACCGATATCACCACCAACCCTGCTGACGACTCAAACCCTCAGCACAGCCCCAGCACCTACGAGGAGCACCTGTGACCCAGACCAGTGAGAACGTGACCTGGCTCACTCAGGCCGGCTACGACCAGCTCAAGGCCGAGCTGGATCACCTGACCGGGCCCTGGCGCATCGAGATCGCCCAGAAGATCGAGGCGGCGCGCGAGGAGGGCGACCTCAAGGAGAACGCCGGTTACCACGCGGCCAAGGAGGAGCAGGGCAAGTACGAGCTGCGCATCCGCCAGCTGACCCAGCTGCTGGAGCGCGCCAAGGTCGGCGAGGCCCCGGCGGACTCGGGCGTGGTGGCCCCGGGCATGGTCGTCACGGTCGCCTTCGACGGCGACGAGGACGACCTCATGGAGTTCCTGCTCGCCTCGCGCGAGGTGGCCGACGCCGACGCCCTGGACGTCTACTCGCCGCAGTCGCCGCTGGGCCGCGCGATCGACGGCAAGAAGATCGGCGACGAGGCCACCTACGAGCTGCCGAACGGCAAGGGCGCCATGGTCAAGATCGTCAAGGTCGTGCCGCACGCCGGCTGACCCGCCCGCCGGCTGACCCCGGCCGCCGGTGCATCCGGCCCCCACACGACGAGGGCGGTCGTGGAGTCACGGGACTCCACGACCGCCCTCAACCGTCCCCGGGGACGTGGTCGGTTCAGCCCACGGCCGAGCGGTACTTGCGCACCGACAGCCAGGAGAACACCGCGGTGATCAGCAGCGACCAGAGCACCGACACCAGCGCCGCGTGCTGCATCGGCCAGGCGCTGTCCACCGGGCCGACCTGGTTGCCGAAGAGGTCGCGGCAGGCCTGCACCGTCGCGCTGAACGGGTTCCAGTACGCGATCGGCTGCAGCCAGCCCGGCATCGAGCTGATCGGCACGAACGCGTTGGAGATGAAGGTCAGCGGGAACAGCCAGATCAGCCCGGCCGAGGTGGCCGCCTCGGGGCTGCGCACCGAGAGGCCGATCAGCGCGCCGATCCAGGAGAAGGCGTAGCCGAGCAGGAGCAGCAGGCCGAACGCGCCGAGCGCGCTGAGCACCCCGTTGTGGATCCGCCAGCCGACCATCAGCGCGACCAGGGCCAGCACCACCACGGTGAACGCGGTCTGGCACAGGTCGGCCAGGGTGCGCCCGACCAGCACCGCGGAGCGGGCCATCGGCAGCGAGCGGAACCGGTCCACCAGGCCCTTGGTCATGTCCTCCGCGATACCGGCGGAGGCGCCGGCGGTGGCGAAGGTGACGGTCTGGGCGAAGATGCCGGCCATCAGGAACTGGATGTACGCGTCGGAGCTGGCCTGCGTCCCGGGGATCTGGATCGCCCCGCCCATGACGTAGGAGAACAGCAGCACGAACATGACCGGCTGCATCAGCCCGAAGACCACGATCTCCGGGATCCTGGTCATCCGGCGCAGGTTGCGCTTGGCGACCACCCACGAGTCGTGCAGGGTGGCGGCCAGGCCCCGGCGGGGCGTGGGCATCGCGGCGCCGATGGCGTGCTCGGTGGCGGTGCTCATCTCAGTACTCCTTCCCGGCCGCGACGGCCTGCTGGTCCGGGTCCTGGTCCTCGGCGCCGCCCCCGGCGACCGGCCGGCCCTTGCCCCGGCCACCCCGGCCGCCGCCCTTGGCGTCGGTGCCGTTCTCCTCCTCCGCGGACTCGGCGATGTGGCCGGTCAGGGTGAGGAAGACGTCGTCCAGGGTCGGGCGGCGCAGGCCTATGTCGTCGATCTCTATCGCACGGGAGTCCAGTTCGCGGATGACGTCGGCGAGCACGCGCGCGCCGCCGCTGACCGGCACGGTGATCCGGCGGGTGTTCTTCTCCACCGCCGGCTCGCCCAGCGCGTAGCCGGACAGCGCCGCGACCGCGTCGCCCACCCGGCCCGGGTCGTGCACCACGACCTCGATCCGCTCGCCGCCGATCTGCGCCTTCAGCTGGTCGGCGGTGCCCCGGGCGATCACCCGGCCGTGGTCGACCACGGCGATGTCGTGCGCGAGCCGGTCGGCCTCCTCCAGGTACTGGGTGGTGAGCAGCAGCGTGGTGCCCTGCTCGACCAGGGTCTCGATGACCTCCCAGAGCGCGAGCCGGTTGCGCGGGTCGAGGCCGGTGGTCGGCTCGTCGAGGAACATCACCGGCGGCCGGACGACCAGCGCGGCGGCGAGGTCCAGGCGCCGGCGCATGCCGCCGGAGTACGTCTTCGCGGTGCGGTCCTTGGCCTCGGTGAGGTTGAACCACTCCAGCAGCTCCAGGGCGCGGGCCTTCGCGGCGCGCGCGCTCATCTGGTAGAGCTCGCCGACCATCTGGAGGTTCTCGAAGCCGGTCAGGTACTCGTCGACGGCCGCGTACTGGCCGGACAGGCCGATCAGGCTGCGGACCCGGTTCGGGTGCTTGAGCACGTCGACCCCGGCGACGACCGCGCGCCCGGAGTCGGGGCGGAGCAGGGTGGTGAGGACCCGCACGGTGGTCGTCTTGCCGGCACCGTTGGGCCCGAGCAGCCCGAGCACCGTGCCCTCGGGGACGTCGAGGCTGACGCCGTCCAGGGCTCGCACGTCACCGAAGGTCTTCACCAGGTTCTCGGCTTGGATGGCTGGCGCCATGGCCTGCCTCATCTCCTCGGGAAATACGGGCGATCCGTCCCACTCTGCACCGAATTCAGGCACGCGGGCGACTCGGTTTTCGCCCGCCGGACAGGAAACGCGATGTATCGCGAGTCTGGCAGCACGCGATATATCGCGTCAAGGGATATGGCTCCGCCATCGCGACGCACACCACTGACATCGGGACCGGGGCCGGGTCAGCCGGAGACGACGTACCCCGAGTCCCGCAACTCGCCGACCACGGCGGCGCAGTGCTCCGGCCCCTTGGTCTCCAGGTGCAGGTCCACCTCGACCTCGGCCAGCCCCAGCCGCGGATCGATCCGCACGTGCGCGACGTCCAGCACGTTCGCGTCCAGCCTGGTCAGCACCCCGAGCAGGTCGGCTAGCGAGCCCGGCTTGTCCGCCAGCCGCACCCGCAGCGACAGGTACCGCCCGGCCGCCGCCAGCCCGTGCCGCAGCACCCGCTGCATCAGCTGCGGGTCGATGTTGCCGCCGGACAGCACCGCCACCACCGGGCCCTCGAAGGACGCCGGCTGCTCCAGCAGTGCCGCGATCGGCGCCGCCCCGGCCGGTTCGACCACCAGCTTCAGCCGCTCCAGGCCCAGCAGCAGGGCCCGCGACAGCGCGTCCTCGGAGACCGTGCGGATGCCGTCCGCGAGCGTGTTGATCACCTCGAAGGGGATGTCCCCGGGCCGGCCGACCATGATCCCGTCGGCCATCGTCGCGAAGTGCTCCAGCGACACCGGCCGCCCGGCCGCCAGCGAGGGCGGGTACGCGGCCGCGCCCGCCGCCTGCACCCCCACCACGTGGACGTCCGGCCGCAGCGGCTTGACCGCCGCCGCGATCCCGGCCAGCAGCCCGCCGCCGCCCACCCCGACCAGGATGGTCCGCACCTCGGGGCACTGCTCCAGGATCTCCAGCCCGACGGTCGCCTGGCCGGTGACCACGTCCCAGTGGTCGAAGGGGTGGATGAACACCGCGCCGGTCGCCTCCGAGTACCGCTGCGCGGCTTGCAGCGCCTCGTCCACCGTGGCGCCGTGCAGCCGCACCTCGGCCCCGTACTCGCGGGTCGCCGCGACCTTGGGCAGCGGCGCCGCGACCGGCATGAACACGGTCGAGCGCACCCCCAGCAGCGCGGCCGCCAGCGCCACGCCCTGCGCGTGGTTCCCGGCGCTCGCCGCCACCACCCCGCCGGCCCGCTGCACCGGCGAGAGTCCCGCGATCCGCACGTACGCCCCGCGCAGTTTGAACGAGCCGGTGCGCTGGAGGTTCTCGCACTTCAGGTGGACCGGCGAGCCGATCAGCGCGGACAGGTGCCGGCTGCCCTCCATCGGGGTCACCCGGGCGACCCCGGCGAGCATCTTCTGGGCGCCGCGGACGTCGTCGAGGGTGATCGGCCAGGTGTGCATGGCGCCAGCCTACGGCGATCGGCACTGGCAATCCGGGACGCCGGGCCTGTTCCCGGGCCCGCCCCGCCCGCGTACGCTGCTGCTCCTGAGCCTCCCTCACCGCACGACGATCGTGAGCCGCGATGACGACGCCCTCGCCCCAGGCCACCGACCGAACCGACCCCGTGCACACCCAACTCCAGTACCAGCTGGCGGTGTTCGCCCGCCGGATGGAACAGGTCCGCAGCTCCGGCGGCGGCGTCGGCGTGCTGGACCGGGCCGCCTACCTGCTGCTGGACCGCCTGGAGCGGCACGGGCCGGCCAACGTCAAGGCGCTGGCCGAGGCCCTGGGCGTCGACTCCTCCACGGTGACCCGGCAGGTCGCCCCGCTGGTCGCGGCCGGGCTGGTCGGCCGGGTGCAGGACCCGGCCGACCGCCGCGCGGTGCGGCTCGCGCTGACCCCGATCGGCACCCGTCGGCTGGTCGAAGTCCGGGACGGGCGGGCCGAGTTGACCCGACGCCTGGTGGCCGGCTGGCCGCCCGAGGAGCAGCGCGCGTTCTGCGCCCTGCTGGCCCGCTTCAACCTCGCGATGGAGTCGTACACGGCGGACCAGCAGGGTCAGCAGGTCCAGCAGCCCTAGGCCGGGGTCAGCCCAGCGCCTGCGTGAGGTCCGCCAGCAGGTCGTCGATCGACTCGATGCCCACCGACACGCGCACCAGGTCGGCCGGCACCTCCAGTGCCGAGCCGGCCACCGAGGCGTGGGTCATCCGGCCCGGGTGCTCGATCAGCGACTCCACGCCGCCCAGCGACTCGCCGAGGGTGAACAGCTGCGCGCGGTTGCAGACCTCGACGGCCGCCTCCTCGCCGCCGTTCACGCGGAACGACACCATGCCGCCGAAGGCCTTCATCTGCTTGGCGGCGATGTCGTGGCCGGGGTGCTCGGGCAGGCCCGGGTACAGCACCTGGCTGACCTTGGGGTGGCGCGCCAGCAGCTCGGCGACCTTCTCCGCGTTGGAGCTGTGCCGGTCCATCCGGACGCCCAGGGTCTTGATGCCGCGCAGCACCAGCCAGGCGTCGAACGGCCCGGAGACCGCGCCCATCGCGTTCTGGTGGTACGCGACCTCCTCACCGAGGCCCGCGTCGGCCAGCACCAGCGCACCGCCGACCACGTCCGAGTGGCCGCCCATGTACTTGGTGGTGGAGTGCACGACCGCGTCCGCGCCGAGCGCGATCGGCTGCTGGAGGTACGGGCTGGCGAAGGTGTTGTCGACCACCAGCAGCGCGCCGGCGCCGTGCGCGATCTCGGCGAGCGCGGTCAGGTCGGTGATGCCCAGCAGCGGGTTGGACGGGGTCTCCACCCACACCGCGCGGGTGTTGGGGCGCAGCGCCGCACGGACGGTCGACAGGTCCTGGGTGTTGGCGACGGAGAACTCGACGCCCCAGCGGGTCAGCACCTTGGCGAACAGCCGGAAGGTGCCGCCGTAGGCGTCGTTGGGGATCACGATGTGGTCGCCCGGCTTGAGGATGGTGCGCAGCAGGGTGTCCTCGGCCGCCAGGCCGGAGGCGAAGGCGAGGCCGCGGGCGCCGCCCTCCAGCGCCGCGAGGCACTCCTCCAGCGCGGTGCGGGTCGGGTTGGCGCTGCGGCTGTACTCGTAGCCGCCCCGCAGGCCGCCCACCCCGTCCTGCTTGTAGGTGGACACCTGGTAGATCGGCGTGACGACGGCCCCGGTCTGGGGGTCTGCTTCCTGACCCGCGTGGATGGCGAGGGTCTCGAAGCCCTGGGGAAGCTGGTGCTCGGTCATGGGTCCGAGCGTAGTGGCCGAACGCCCGGTCGCCCGCCGAAACGAAAAGCCGCCGAAACGGAAAGCCACCGAAACGGAAAGCCGCCGGAGCCGGCCGCCGGCCGGAATGCCGGAGCGCGCCGACCGCGTTGAACCGTGCGCAACCCTCCCTACCCCGCTGGAGCAGGCCGTGCTGTTCAACCGCCACAAGACCTCGCTCGTCCCCGCCGACCGCGCCCTGCCCGGCCGGGAGACCCCGGGCTTCACCTTGCGCGAGCCGCACACCGTGCTCGGTCACCCGCTCACCGGCCCGTACCCGGAGGGGCTGGAGGTGGCCGACTTCGGGCTCGGCTGCTTCTGGGGCGCCGAGCGGACGTTCTGGCGCCTGCCCGGCGTCTGGACGACGCTGGTCGGCTACCAGGGCGGCTACACCGTGAATCCGACGTACGAGGAGGTGTGCAGCGGCCTGACCGGGCACACCGAGGCGGTCCGGGTGGTGTTCGACCCGTCCGTGATCTCCTACGAGCGGCTGCTGAAGACCTTCTGGGAGGCGCACGACCCGACCCAGGGCAACCGCCAGGGCAACGACGTCGGCAGCCAGTACCGGTCCGCGGTCTACACCCACTCCCCCGCCCAGGCGGCCGCCGCGACCGCCACCCGGGACGCCTTCCAGCCCGCCCTGACGGCGCTCGGCCTCGGCCCGATCACCACCGAGATCGCCCCGGCCGGGCCGTTCTACCCCGCGGAGCCCTACCACCAGCAGTACCTGTCCGACGCCAAGAACCCGAACGGCTACTGCGGCCTCGGCGGCACCGGCGCGTCCTGCCCGATCGGCGTGGCCCGCACCGCGGACTGAGCGGCGCCCGCGCCCGGGGTGAGCGCTCCCCGGTCCGGGCGCAGACTGGAAGGGCCAGCAAGGGCGGCCCGGCCACCAAGCAGGTGGCCGGGCCGCCCTCGTGGAGAGGAGTGCGCCATGTCCGGTCTGGTCCGCAGGAATTTCGACGATCCCGAGGAAGTCCGCCCGTTCGAGGAGGGCATGGGCGAGCTGCACCTGGTCAACCTGGACGGCGGTCCGGTGGGCCGGGCGGTGTTCCAGCCGGGCTGGAAGTGGTCGAAGCACATCAAGCCGATCGCCGGAACGGACAGCTGTCAGGCCTCGCACATGGGGTACGTGATCTCCGGCCGGATGAAGATCGTCATGGACGACGGCCAGGAGGCCGAGTTCGGCCCCGGCGACTTCATGATCTGCCCGCCCGGGCACGACGCCTGGGTGGTGGGCGACGAGCCCTGCGTCGCCCTCGACTGGCAGGGCTTCGTGGACTACGCCAAGCGCTGAGCTGGCCGGATCAGAGCGTGGCCGGGGCGTTCTCCCGGCTGCCGTCCGCGTGGCGGCCTGGGAGTGCGGCGAGCAGCTTGCCCTGCGCGTCGTAGGCCGCGATCGCGGGGTTGGCGGGCGGGTTGTTGCCGGTGGGGGCCGGGAGACCGGGCATGACCAGGTAGTAACCGGTCCAGCCGGTCATGCCGGGCGTGGTGACCAGGGTCGCCAGGAACGGCTTGCCGTCCTGGAAGCCGACGATCCGGGCCGGGGTGGGGCCGAGGTAGAAGCTGGCCACCAGGTTCTGCTTGGGGCCGTAGCTGCCCTGGGCGTAGAGGCTGGGCTTGTCGTGTTCCAGGTTGTCACTGCGGACGTCCCGGCAGCCCGAGCCGTTGCCCCAGCCGCCGCCGGAGTCCCGGTACTCGTCGCACTTCTCGTTGGCGGTGACCCACATCCGGGCGCCGTCCGCGAACTCGATCTTCTCGCCGGGGGCGACCTGCTTCACCGGCGAGAGCGGCAGCCCGGCCGGCGTCGTGGCGGACGGCTTCGCGGTGGCCGACGCCGGGGCGGCGGCCGGCCCGAGCCCCGCGGCCGGGGCGGCCGAGGAGGTCAGCGCCACCGCCGCGGTGGCGCCGCCGCCGCGCTGGGCGTCGCCCATCGTCACCGCCGTCACCCCGGCGACCGCCACGACGGCCGTGGCCGCGGCCACGATGCCGACGGTGCGCCGGGCCCGGCGGCGGCGCGCCCCGGCGATGATCGGCCCGGGCCGCAGCCCGGCCGTGTCCGGCCCCTCGTCGTTGAGCAGCTCGCCGAGCCGCTGTTCGAAACTCATACCCTCACCTCGGTGTCCGTCGAGTTCAGGCCCGCCGGGCCGCCGGAGCGGTCGGCGAGTTCGGGAAGTGTCCGCAGCTTCGACAGCGCCCGGTGCAGCGTGCTCTTCACCGTGCCCTGGGCGATGCCCAGTTCGGCGGCGATGGCGGCCTCGCCGAGGTCGCCGTAGTAGCGCAGCACGACGACCGTCCGCTCCCGCCGGGTCAGCCTGCCCAACGCCTGCCGCAGCAGCTCCTGTTGGGCGTGCCGTTCGGCGAGGTCGTCCCGGCCGGGCCGGTCGGGGGCGCTGGCGATGGGCAGTTCGCGGTTGCGCAACCGCCGCCACCAGTCGCGGTGCTGGTTCACCACGATCCGCCGGACGTACGCGGTCGGGTCGTCCCCGGTGATGCGGTGCCAGTGCAGGTACGCGCGTTCCAGCGCGGACTGCACGATGTCCGAGGCCCGGTGGGGGTCGCCGGTCAGCAGCTCGGCCAGCCTGAGCAGCTGGCGGCCGTTCCCCACGACGAACGCACTGAACTCGGCGTCCTGTCGCTGTCTCTGCTCGCGATTCACACCCAACTGACTCCTCGGACGGACCGCGAGGTTCGGTCCGTCCGAGGAGTTTTTCCGACGATCGTCAGAGGGCGCTGCCGGCCTTCCAGGCGGCCCAGTCGAGGTTCCAGCCGTTCAGGCCGTTGTCCGGGGCGACGGTCTTGTCGCCGGAGTTCACGACCTCGACCACGTCGCCGATGATCGAGGACTTGTAGAACTTGTAGCCGTCCGTGCCGCCGTCCTGCGCGCCCTTGGCGTCCGCCAGGCCGACGCAGCCGTGGCTGGTGTTCTGGCTGCCGAAGATCGACGTCGGGGACCAGTAGTTGCCGTGGATGAAGGTGCCCGAGGTGGTGAGGCGCTGGGCGTGCGGCACGTCGGAGATGTCGTACTCGTTGCCGAGGTTGACGGTCTGCGAGTTCATCCGGGTCTGCTGGAATTGCTCGGAGATGACCATCTTGCCGCCCCAGGTCTTGTACTCGGGGGCGCCGCCGGAGATCTGGTAGACGGCGCTGACCTGGCCGTCGGTGGTGACGGTGAGCTTCTTGGCGGCGAGGTCGGCGACGCTGGTCTGGGCGCGGCCGATGGTGAAGCGGACGTCCTTGGACTGGGTGCCGTACACGCCCTTGGCGCCCTCGACGTCCTTGAGCCGCAGCTTGAGGGTGACCTTGGTGCCCGCGGCCCAGTACTCCTGCGGGCGGAAGTCGAGGCGGGTGCTGGAGAACCAGTGGCCGACGATCTCGACGCCCGGCTCGGCCGTCACGGTGATCGCCTGCTGGACGGCCTTGCGGTCGGTGACCGGCTTGCTGAAGTTGATCGAGACCGGCATGCCGACGCCGACCACCGAGCCGTCCTCGGGGGTGAAGTAGCCGACGAAGGTGTTGGCCGGGGTCGCCGTGGTGAAGGCGGCGTTGGCGTCCGCCTCCAGCTTGTCCTTGTCGAGGGCGGTGGCGGTGACGGTGTACTTGGTACCGCTGACCGGCGCGGCGGCCGAGGTCCAGCCGGTGCCGTCGGCGGATATCTGGCCGGCCAGCTCCTTGCCGGCGGCGTCGACGACCTTGACGGTGCCCAGGGTGCCGTTGCTCACGGTGACCTTGACCGGCTCGCTGAAGCTCGCGGCGGTCGTGCCGTCCGCGGGGGTGACGGTGATCACGGCGGCCGAGGTCTTCGGGCTCCCGGAGCCGCCCGGGCTGCCGGAGCCGCTGCCCGGGGTGCCGTCGGCGGAGCCGCCGGGGCCGCCGCCACTGTTGTCGTTGCAGGCCGCGAGCAGCAGCACGGGCGCCCCGATCAGGCCCGCGAGCACGCCGCGCCGGCTCCAGTTGCCTCCGGCCGCCCGGCCCTGACCGTCCCGTGTCGTCACGTCGCGTCTCCCTGCTGATCATCCCGGGCATTACGGATACAGAAACGCAATCCGCCCGTTCACGGTTCCATCACCGAAGGGTAGGCGATCGTATGAGATGACCCAACTTCCTATCGAACATGGACAAAACGCCCGGTCTGTCGAGCAGACCGGGCGTTCACGAGCAGTGACGGCGAGCCGTCATCACTCAGCGGACTCCTCCACGGAGTACTCGTCCCACTCCTCGCTCTCGGGGTCGAACTCGGTCTGCGCCGACTCCCAGGTCGCCGAGGCGAGCTCGACACCGGGGACGTCGCCGAGCAGCGCCACCGGGTCGATGAAGTGGGCGAGCGAACCCGACGGGTCCACCTCGATGGCCTCGACGGACTGGGCCCGCTCCTCGTCGTCGAGGTACTCGTCGTCCGCCACCTGCTGGAGGGCCGCCGCCTTGAGCGCCCCCTCGTCGGTGATCTCCGCGATGAGCTCGATCTTGAGCCGGACGTAGCGCGGGGTGTCCTGGCCGGTCGTTTCAGTGCTGGTCATGCGTGCGAGCGTACGGGAAGGGCCGGTCCCTCGGAGAAGGACCGGCCCTGCCGTTTCTCCGCCTGGGCTCCCCCACCCGGGAGCCGCGGAGACGCGCCGTGCGGCGCGGTGGGTCCGTGGGAGCCGCCGCACCCTGGTGACCGACCGGAGTCGGGCAGGGGCGGGACGACGGCGCCTCCCACGGCGGTGCCCTCTCCCCCGTTGCCGGACGGGGAGGGCGGACACGGCCGGCCGGGTCAGGGCCGCCCGACGTGTCCGGAGCCGACCGCGGCCGCCGGGGAGCCGCTCCCGGACGGTCGCCGTCGTCTCGCTCGGCGTCTTGCCGTTGACCACCACGATGCAGGACGGTTGTTAACCACGTGCTGCGGGGACGTGACGCCGGTGTACCACTTCGCCCGTGGGCGAATCATGGCCGGATCGCCCCATCCGCCCCACCGCCACGGCTCCGTGACGTCCGGTCAGTGCGCGGCGCGGGTGGTCAGGAAGCCCAGCAGGTCCTGCCGGGTGACGATGCCCTGCGGCTTGCCCTCCACCAGCACCACCGCGGCGTCGGCCTTCTCCAGGACGGTCATCAGGTTGGTGACCGTCTCACCCGAGCCGACCACCGGCAGCGGCTTGGACATCACCTTGTCCAGCGTGTCGGTGAGCTCGATCTCCTTCGCGAAGACGCCCTCCAGCAGCAGCTTCTCCACCACCGAGCCGATCACCTCGCCGGCCATGATGTCCGGGTGCCCGGCACCCGGGGAGACCACCGGCATCTGCGAGACGCCGTACTCGCGCAGCACCCGGACCGCCTCGGCGACCGTCTCGTTGGGGTGCATGTGGACGAACTGCGGGATGCCCTCGTGCTCGATGGCGTCCTTGCGGGCCAGCACCTCGCCGATGTGCGCCTCGTCGGTGGCCGAGGGCAGGAAGCCGTAGTCGGCCATCCAGTCGTCGTTGAAGATCTTGGACAGGTAACCGCGGCCGCCGTCCGGCAGCAGGACGACGACGACGTCGTCCGGGCCGAGGTCCTTGGCCACCTCCAGTGCGGCGACGACCGCCATACCGCAGGAGCCGCCGACCAGCAGGCCCTCCTCCTTGGCCAGGCGGCGGGTCATCTGGAACGAGTCCTTGTCGGAGACGGCGACGATCCCGTCCGCGACGTTGCGGTCGTAGGCGGTGGGCCAGAAGTCCTCACCGACGCCTTCGACCAGGTACGGCCGGCCGGTGCCGCCCGAGTAGACCGAGCCCTCCGGGTCGGCGCCGATCACCTTGACCTTGCCGCCGGAGACCTCCTTCAGGTAGTTGCCGGTGCCGGAGATGGTGCCGCCGGTGCCGACGCCCGCCACGAAGTGGGTGATCTTCCCCTCGGTCTGCTCCCACAGCTCCGGGCCGGTGGAGTGGTAGTGCGAGGCCGGGTTCTCCGGGTTGGAGTACTGGTCCGGCTTCCAGGCGTTCGGGGTCTCGCGGACCAGGCGGTCGGAGACGTTGTAGTAGGAGTCCGGGTGCTCCGGGGCGACGGCGGTCGGGCAGACGACCACCTCGGCGCCGTAGGCGCGCAGAGTGTTGATCTTGTCGGTGGACACCTTGTCGGGACAGACGAAGATGCACTTGTAGCCCTTCTGCTGGGCCACGATCGCCAGACCGACACCGGTGTTGCCGGAGGTCGGCTCCACGATGGTGCCGCCCGGCTTGAGGGCGCCCGAGGCCTCGGCGGCCTCGATCATGCGCATCGCGATGCGGTCCTTCACCGAACCGCCGGGGTTGAAGTACTCGACCTTCGCCAGCACGGTCGCGCTGATGCCCTCGGTGACCTTGTTCAGCTTGACCAGCGGCGTGTTGCCGACCAGGTCGATGATCGAGTTGTGGTACCGCACGGGGGTCCTCCCGGTCTGTGGGCATGCGAGTGCATTCGGTACTGCAAAGCCTAGGCCGTACGGCACGCCCCAGGCCGCCCTTCCGCCCCACCCGCCCCGCAACCCCGCGCCCCGCGCCCCATCCCGACTAACGCGCCCCACCCCGCCGACAGCCCCGCGCAGCGGACACCCACCAACGGCCCACGCCACCGGTAGCCCCGCCCCGCGGGCGGGTAGGAGGGGGTGGACAGGCATTGCCGTTGGCCCCGGAGGGGGCGGCACGAGGACGCGAAGGGGGCACCGGATGCCAGGGGCACAGGACTCGCGGGCCCGGGTGGCCCGCCGGATCGCCACGGCGGCGGCGTACGGGGGCGGCGGGCTCGGCCTGCTGGGGGTGGGCCTGGTGGGCGTGCTGCTGACCGAGAGCAGGCTCGCCATCCAGGCCATCGGCGTCCTGGAGGGCGACCCGCCCCGGGCCGACGGCGTCTACGGCGAGGCCTTCGCCGACAGCTCCGCCGCCCCGCAGCCGCCGCTGGTGCTGGCCGTCCTCGGCGACTCCACCGGCGCCGGCCTCGGGGTGCTGCGCTCCCGGGAGACCCCCGGCGCGCTGCTGGCCGCCGGTCTCGCCTCGGTGGCCGAGCGGCCGGTGCGGCTGGTCAACGTGGCGCGCTCCGGCGGCCGCTCCGGCGATCTGTCCGGCCAGCTGGAGCAGGCCCTGCCGCACCACCCGGACGTCGCCGTGATCATGGTCGGCGCCAACGACGTGACCCGGCACAGCCCGGCCCAGCTCGCCGTCCGCCAGCTCGGCGAGGCGGTCGCGGCGCTGCGGGCGAACGGCTGCGAGGTGGTGGTCGGCACCTGCCCGGACCTCGGGACGATCAAGCCGGTGCGCCCGCCGCTGCGCTGGGTGGCCCGGCGGCTCAGCCGTCAGCTGGCGGCCGCGCAGACCATCGCGGTGGTGGAGGCGGGCGGCCGGACGGTCTCGCTGGGCTCGCTGCTGGGCCCGGAGTTCGCGGCGCGCCCGGAGATGTTCGCCGCCGACCGCTACCACCCGTCCGCCCAGGGCTACGCGACGGCCGCGATGGCCGTGCTGCCCTCGGTCTGCGCCGCGCTCGGCCACTGGCCGGAGGAGGAGCGCCCGTCCGCGGCGGTCCCGGGCGGGACGGTGCTGCCGGTGGCGATGGCCGCCGCGGCGGCGGCCGGGCGGGCGGGCACCGAGGTGGCGGCCGTGGAGTCGGAGGCCGCCGGCCGCCGCTGGGCGCAGCTGCGCCACCGGCTGCGGGTCGGCCTGCCCGCTTCCTGGACGGCCGAGGAGTTCCGCGAGGACGGCGGTCCGGCCGCCGGGAACACGTCGGCCAGCTCACACGCTGGTACGGGTGACGCCTGATCTACCAGGCGGTAACTTTCCTCCCGGACGTCAGTCCGCCGTCACCCAGCGAGGAGCCCGCCATGCCCGAAGCCGTCATCGTCAGCGCCGCCCGTTCGCCGATCGGCCGGGCGTTCAAGGGCTCGCTCAAGGACGTCCGCCCGGACGACCTGACCGCCCACGTCATCCAGGCCGCGCTGGCCAAGGTCCCGCAGCTCGACCCGCGCCAGATCGACGACCTGATGCTGGGCTGCGGCCTGCCCGGCGGCGAGCAGGGCCACAACCTGGCCCGCATCGTGGCCGTCCAGATGGGCATGGACTACCTGCCCGGCGCCACCATCACCCGCTACTGCTCGTCCTCGCTGCAGACCACGCGGATGGCGCTGCACGCGATCAAGGCCGGCGAGGGCGACGTCTTCATCTCGGCCGGCGTGGAGACCGTCTCGCGCAGCATCAAGGGCACCTCGGACGGCCTGCCGGGCACCCAGAACCCGCTCTTCGACGAGGCCGTGGCCCGCACCGCCCGGCGCGCCGAGGAGGGCGGCGGCGAGTGGCACGACCCGCGCGAGGACGGCCTGGTGCCGGACGCCTACATCGCGATGGGCCAGACCGCGGAGAACCTGGCCGCGCTCAAGGGCATCACCCGCGCCGAGCAGGACGAGTTCGGCGTCCGCTCGCAGAACCTCGCCGAGGCCGCCATCAAGGCCGGCTTCTGGGAGCGCGAGATCACCCCGGTGACCCTGCCGGACGGCACCGTGGTCAGCACCGACGACGGCCCCCGGGCCGGCGTCACCCTGGAGGGCGTGGCGGGCCTGAAGCCGGTGTTCCGCCCGGACGGCACGGTCACCGCCGGCAACTGCTGCCCGCTGAACGACGGCGCGGCCGCGCTGGTGATCATGTCCGACGTCAAGGCCCGCGAGCTCGGCATCACCCCGCTCGCCCGGGTGGTCTCCACCGGCGTGAGCGCGCTCTCCCCCGAGATCATGGGCTACGGCCCGGTCGAGGCCTCCAAGCAGGCGCTCCAGCGGGCCGGCCTGACCATCGACGACATCGACCTGGTCGAGATCAACGAGGCCTTCGCGGCCCAGGTCATCCCGTCCTACCGGGACCTCGGCGTCGACCTGGACAAGCTGAACGTCAACGGTGGCGCCATCGCCGTCGGCCACCCCTTCGGGATGACCGGCGCCCGGATCACCACCACCCTGATCAACTCCCTGCAGTGGCACGACAAGCAGTTCGGTCTGGAGACCATGTGCGTCGGCGGCGGCCAGGGCATGGCGATGGTCATCGAGCGGCTCAGCTGACCGCCCGACCGCGTCGCGTCAAGCCCGAAGGGTCTGGACCACCCATTTGGAGTGACGCAGAGTAATTGAGGGCCGGATCACACCGCGAGGTCGATCCGGCCCTCTTTTCTGTCGTTTTCGGCCCGGAAATCGACAGTGTGGAGCGGATCAACTCCGCAGCGTAGAGCGGTGTTACCTAACAATTTGGGGACAAGAGCGAAAGTCTCGGACAAATTAGACATTCGCCACTGCGGTAACACCCCCGCATGCGGCAGTGTGGAGACGTAACCCCGTTCCGCTCCTCCCTAGGAGTACGTTCCGTGAGCGCCGTCTACACCATCCTGCTGCTGATCCTGATCACCGTGTCGACCGCCGTGCTGCTCCACCTCCGGGGACTCTCCCGCCGGCTGGACGCGCGGGCCGCGGCCGAGGCCGTCCCCGCACCGGTGGACGAGGCCGCGATACGCCGGGCCGTCACCGAGGCGCTCGCCGCCGACCGCGAGCGGGAGATCACCGAGGCCCGGGCGTTCTGGGCCGAGCAGGAGGCCCGCGCGGCCGAGGACGCGCCGCTGTTCGACTCCCCCTTCACCGGCGCGTTCGCCGGCACCGACGAGTGGCCGCTGTTCTTCCCCCGCCCCACCGGCCCGCAGGACGCCGCCGACAACGCCGGCACGATGGACCCGGAGTTCGGCGAGGCGCTGCGCTCCGCGCTGGAGGACCTGATCAACGACGGCGGCCCCGCCCAGCCCGGCACCGACGGCGGCGCGCCGCTGCGTCCCGGCCACCCTGCCGGTGCCCCCGCCGCCGAGGGCACCGGCGACGCCCGGGCCCGCCGCGAGGCCGACCTGCTGGCCACCGGCCTGGAGGCCGGGCTGCTGGACGCCGACGCGGTCGTCGAGGACGCCCCGGTCGCCGCGCCCGACCCGCGCCGGCACCCCTCGCACCCCGACTTCGTGCCCAGCCAGGCGCCGTCCCGCGAGTGGACCGACACCCGGCTGGCCGCCCTCGCCGAGGACGCCGTCGCCCTGGTCGACGTCCGCCCGGGCCCGCTCGGCACCCTGGACGTGTACGCCTTCGCCGACGGCACCACCCTCTGCGTGGCCCCGGGCGACCGGGAGGCCGCCTACCGGCTGATCGACGCGGTCCGCGCCGGTGATCACGTCCGGCTGCTCGGCGGCTCGCGCTTCTCCGGCTCGTACTCGCTGACCTTCTCCACCGACGAGGAGGCGGTCTACGTGCTCGCCGACCGGGTGGTCGCCAGCATCTGACCGCACCTCAGCAGCACAGCACGCAACACGCAGCACGCACAGCACGCACGCCGAAGGCCGGCCGGGTCGAAGGGGTTCCGACCCGGCCGGCCTTCGGCGTGTCCGGGAGCGCTCAGCCGCAGAGCGCGGCGGTCTCCCCGACCGCGACCGACGCCTGCGCCAGCACCGCGGGGTCGGCCGTCGCGGTCAGCGCGGCCGCCAGGTCGTGCCCGGCGACGGCGAGTTGGTCCCCCACCGCGAACGCCCCGGCCTCCGGCAGCTCGCGCTCCGGCTCGCCCTCGGCCGCCAGCGCCAGGGCCGCCAGCCGCCGCGCCAGCGCCAACCCGGCCGCCGCCCGCGAGTCGTACCCGGGCACGGCGCCCAGCAGCCGGCTCTGCGGCATCGAGCGGAACCGGTCCGCGAGCTTGTCGACGGCGTCGATGAGGGGCTGTACGTCTTCCATGCAGAGGAGCCTAAACGCCGCCGGGCCCCCGGAGCGGTCGGCTCCGGGGGCCCGGCGGCAGTGGTACGGCGGGAGGGCGGTCGATCAGTCGTCGCCGCGCAGGATCGCGATCAGCCGCAGCATCTCGACGTAGATCCAGACCAGCGACAGGGTGAGCCCGAAGGCGGCCCGCCAGGACTCCTTCTGCGGCGCTCCCTGGGCGATGGCCTCCTCGATCGCCGCGAAGTCCAGCGACAGGAAGAAGGCGCCGAGACCGATGCCGATCAGGCCGACCACGATGCCCAGCGGGCCCGAGCGCAGACCGAGGTCGGCGCCGAACATCGCCGCGATCCCGTTGATCACCAGCAGCAGCAGGAAGCCCATGGCGACCGCGATGCCGATCCGCGTGTAGCGCGGGGTGACCCGGATCCGGCCGCTCTTGTAGGCGAACAGCATCGCCGCGAAGACCGCCGCGGTGCCCAGCACCGCCTGGATCGCGATGCCCGGCCACATCACGTTGAACGCGTGGGTGACCGCGCCGAGCGCGAAGCCCTCCAGGCCCGCGTACAGCAGGATCAGCGGCGGGCTGACGCTGCGCTTGAAGGAGACCACCAGGCCGACGACGAAGGCCACCAGGCTGGCGCCGATCGCGAACCCGAAGTTCTTGAACGGCAGCGCGAACCAGGCCACCGCGCCCGCGGCGACCAGGGTGAGGAGCGTCATCGCCGTACGGGCGACCACGTCGTCGAGCGTCATCCGCCCGGTGGCCGCCGGGCCGGCCGACGGCCCGTTGTACATCTCGTACAGCTGCTCGTCGGTCAGCGGGCCCTGGTCCTGGGGCTGCTGGGCGTAAGGACTCCCCGCGTAGGGGTTGTTGCCGTACGGCCCCCCGGCCTGCGTGGTGGTTCCGAACCCCGCGTAGCCGGGCTCGCGGGTGAAGGACCCCTCCCGGGAGAAGACCGGGTTGCTGCTTCTCATTGCTCATTCCCTCCGTGGCGGCACTGCACCGCCCCGAACCAGGGTAATGGCTTGGCAAAAATATTGGGATACGCCGCGAGGAGGATCCGTTGAACGACGCCCGGCGGGGACGCCGTCGGCGCCCCCGCGAGTCGAGCGGTGCCCGGAGCCGGACTCGAACCGGCACGGCCTCGCGGCCAAGCAGTTTTAAGCTGCCCGTGTCTGCGTTCCACCATCCGGGCGTCTCCTGTGAACCACCCCTGAGCCTAGTCGCCCGGATCGCTCTTTCGCATGTTCCCAGCCTGGGAAGTTGTCATGTTTCCTTGCCATCTGACGAACAGTTCGCAATTCGGCCACGAAGGGCATGGGTTCAGGCCATCGGCCCGGTCTCAGGGGTGACGTCATACCCCAGGAGGAGAGCGCCGGTCCCGCCTACACCCAGCGGTGGTCGGGCCAACCGTTCGGGGGAGCGACGATATTCCATGATCACGTAATGGAGCATTGGAGGGTAGGAAAACCGCGACCAGCAAGGAGCACCCCGTGACCACGTCGACCGCAACCGCCGTCCGTACCGGCCTGGCGGCCGCCCGCGCCACCGGCCTGAACAAGGTCTACGGGGAGGGCGAGACCCGCGTCGTCGCCCTGGAC
>NZ_JBEOSA010000034.1:0-92763 GCF_040302625.1 Kitasatospora sp. NPDC097643
AGCACCGGGTAGCCGCCGGCCCATTTGCCCTTGGTGGGGATGGTGCGCGACCACAGGTCCCGGCCGGTCTGCGACGGCGAGCCCATCAGCACCGCGTCGTCCCAGTGCCGGCGCAGCGCCTGCCACAGCAGCGTGAACGCCTGGCGGCAGGTGACGACGTCGGCGCCGTCCGGGTCGAACCACTCCCCGAGGGAGCGGATCTCGGTGGTGCCGCTGTCGGGGGCGGCGGCGGGGGCGTAGCGGCCGACGGGCTGGCGCTGGTGGACGAAGTGGCCGGCCAGCTTGTCCCGGCCGCTGCCGACGGCGGTGGTCCATCGCTCGGACGGGGTGTTCAGCCACGCGGCGACGGCGTCCTTGAGGGTGGAGTAGCGCTCGGCGCCGTCGTGCCAGGGGGCGCCGGCGGTGATGTAGATCCGCTCCGTGCCGGGGGCGGTGGCGAGGACGGCGTCCAGGATCTCCCCGGGGGTGCGGGCGCCGAGGTCGAGGCGGACGGTCTGGTCGCGGACGGCGAGCAGCCCGGCGGCCGCGTCCAGGAACACCGTGCTGCGGGCCTGCTGGGTGAAGTTGGGGCGTTTGGAGAGCAGGCCGGTGGTCACCGCCTCGAACCGTGCGCCGGCCGGGCCCTCGGGGAGGGTGGGCAGCTCGCGCGGGGCGACTGCGGCCGGCGGACGCTCCACGGCAGCGGCGGGGGCGGCTGGGGCGGCCTGGTCGGCTTGGTCGGCTTGGTCGGCCGGCGAAGCGGCGGGGGCGGGGCGGGTCAGCGCCGGGGCGACGGCGGCGACGGGCTCGGCGGCCGGCGCGGACTCGGGCGCGGGCTCGGGCTCGGGCTCGGCCGCGGGCGCCTGGACGGGCGCGGGCGCGGCGGCCTGGTCCTCGGACTTGGCCGCGCGGACGGCCGCCGGCGTCGGGTCCAGCACCGGGGCGATCCGCACGACGTCGCCGACCGACAGACCCGCGGCCTTCGCGATGGCGTCGGCCTTCGCGCCCTCGTACCCCGCGAGCCCGGTCACCCGGCGCGCCCGCTGGGCGGCGAGCCTGTCCAGTTCCTTCTGCGCGGCCGCGATCTGCTTCTCGGCGGCCGTGATCTCGGCGCGCAGCTCCCGCAGCGAGGCGAGCTCGGTGGTGTACGTCTTGCGGTCCATCAGCGGGTCACTCCCCCTCGGCGGTGGTGGTGGCGGTGGTCGGGTTGGTGGTGACGTAGGCGATCGGGCCGCCGGAGACCGATGGCAGGCGGACGCCGGGGACCACGCCGGTGGCGATCAGCTTCCTCACCGTCGGGATCGAGCACCCCAGGGCCAGCCCGGCCTGTCCGGTCGTCACGAACACACCCGCATACCTTCCACGCCTATCGACCTGGCTTGAAACGCCAGGACGACCCTACGCCTCCCCGCCGACACCGCCCGCACTGGTCGTGACCTGGTCCTGAGGATGTCCCCGGCGCGCTCTGCCGACGGCCCCGCCGGGCCGGTGGCGGTCGGTCAGGGCCGGCGGCACAACCAATTAGCGTGCGCAGCGCACGCTTTTCCTGTACAGTCATAAGCGTGCTTCAGGCACGCATCTCCGATCGAGCCACGGCGGGACACTCCCGCCCGTCACCGAAGGAATCCCCGTGAACCGCACCGGTATCCGCACCGACATCCGCACCGCCATCACCGACCTGCTCCTCACCCCGGGCCTCGACCTGGACGAGGCCGCCGACCGGCACTTCGCCCCCGACTACCGCCAGCGCACCGACGGAAGCTGGGCGGACCGCACCGAGTTCCTCGCCCACATCGCCCACCTGCGCACCGTCGTGGCCGGCGGCTCGGTCGAGGTGCACGACGAGCTCGCCGACGGCAACCGGTACGCCGACCGCCACACGATGGAGGTCCGCAAGACCGACGGGTCCACCGTCCGCATGGAGGTCTACGTCTTCGCCGAGTTCGCCCCCGACGGCCGCTTCCGCCGCGTCGAGGAGACCACCCTCCTGCTCGAAGGCGCCGAGCACGACCGGAACCTCGGCAGCGCCCGCTGACCCCCGGCCCGTCCGCCCCCCCCCCCCGAGCACCCGGCACCCGGCACCCCGCGAAACCGCCTCCCGGCCGGGCCGGGCCGATCCCCGTGCTGCGCCGTGGGAGGTTCCCCGGAGAGGCGACCACGGTCTGCCCCATCGTTCCCGTACGGATTCGGGCGGGACTCGCGAGCGGCGGCCGCGGATCGGAAGGGTCGTGCGGTGTCGGGGCGGCCGGGCGAGGACGATTCGGTCTCGATGCGACGGTGACGTCGAAGGCGCTGCGACTTCTACCGACTACCGTCGGCATGACGGTCATCTCGGCCAACTGTCGTATCACCGAACAGGATTGGACGTCCGCCCCGCAGGGGAGGCGGTACCGCCGGTAGCCCCGCCGAGTGGGGGGCGCACAGAGGATTTCCTCCCGTTGGCGTCGAACATCCTGCGTGTCCGAAACTCCACCGTGCTCAACCAGCCTTTCCCTTTCGTGCAGTTCCGTTCTGTTCCCTTTGGATTGCGCCGGTTCCGGCACCACGCCGGCACGGCCGGAATCCGTCACCTCCCCGGGCGCAAGTGCCTCCGGGCGGAGACCGTGTCATCCCGTCGAACGAGCTCCCGGTACCCGATCGACGGGAATTCCGCTGCGGCCATCCGGGATGGCCCAAGATGCCCCGAGTGCCGGAATCTTCGACTGCTACGTTCCCAAAGCCGGTTGCCACCAAGGCAGTTCCCGATCCCGGGGGCTGCCGGGCCGGCCACGAATTCGGGGAGCCCACTCATGTCACAGCCGCAGTCGCAGTCGCAGTTACGGACCTCACGGTCCCGACGGATCACCGCCACCGTTGCCCTCGCCCTGAGCGCGGCGGTTCTCGCGCCGATACCGGCGGCCCACGCCGGGCCGGCCCAGGCGGAGCCCTCCACGGCACGGGCCGGTGCCACGTTCACCGTCACCGAGGACCTCGGCAACGCCACCGCCACGCTCACCGTCGACCTCGACCCGCCCACCCCGTCGAGCGACGGCTCCCCGCCGGCCCGCTCCGATGCGGACATCGCCCAGGAACTGACGAAGCTGACCGAGGTGGTGGCCGCCACCCCGGCCTCCGCGAACGACCTGCTGAGCGCGGAGGAGCGGGCCGTCCTGGAGGCCGACGTCGTCTCCCCCGACGAGCCGGATGCCGTCACGGTCCCGGCGGCGACTGCGGCCAAGGGCGGTGACCCGGTCGCCGCCGGTCAGGACCCGGGCGGCGGCTCGCCCGGCCGGGGCGTGCTCAAGTGCTACGACAACCGCAGCTGGACGGACGCCCGGGGGACCTTCTCCGCCCGCCACAACTGCGCCTACAACAACATCAACTGGGGGTACAAGATCTCCCCGGCGATCCAGGCCATCATCAGCAGCCCGGTACGGGAGACCGGTCTGCGCTGGTGGCGCAACGGCAAGTCGCAGCCGGCCAACAGCCCCCACACGGTGGGCAAGTCCTACCTGTTCCACGGGACGATCGGCCAGGTCGCCTCCTGGGACGCGATCGACTACCAGGACTACTTGACATCCTCTCCCCCCTAAAGGGGGGCGATTCCCCTCAGCCTCGCGGCTGAGACGCCCCGCGTGTGCGGGGTGCTGGGACGACTTCCTGCTTCACCGACGACTGCCCGCCCGGAGTGCTCCGTTGAGGTCTGACACCGTCTCCACAGGCTGTAACCGCCAGCCCGGCGGCCAGGATGTTCTTCGCCGCGTTCACGTCCCGGTCGTGGGTCGTCCCGCAGCCGCACGTCCACTCGCGGACGTTCAGCGGCATCCTGCCTTGCAGGGTGCCGCAGGCCGAGCACAGCTTCGAGCTGGGGAACCACCGGTCCACGGTGATCACCTCGCGTCCGTACCAGTCGGCCTTGTACTCCAGCATCGACCGCATCTCGGTCCAGCTCGCGTCCGCGATGGCTCGGGAGAGCCTGCGGTTCTTGAGCATGTTCCTCACGGTCAGGTCCTCGATCACGACCACTTGGTTTTCGCGGACGAGTCGAGTGGTGAGCTTGTGCAGGAAGTCCCTGCGCCGGTCGGCGATCCGCGCATGGGTCTTGCCGACCCTGATACGCGCCTTCGCCCGGTTGGTGCCGTCGCCCTTGGCCTTGCGGGCAAGGTCCCGCTGGGCCCTGGCCAGGCGTTCCCGGTCCCTGCGCTCGTGCCGCGGGTTGGTGATCTTCTCTCCGGTGGAGAGTGTCACCAGTGCGGTGATGCCGGCGTCGACACCCACTGCCGCATTGACCGGGGCGGGCATCAACGGCCTGTCGTCGCACAGCATCGAGACAAACCAGCGTCCCGCGCCGTCCTGCGACACCGTCACCGTGGACGGCAAGACACCCTCCGGAAGCGGACGCGACCACACGATGTCCAGCGGCTCCGCCATCTTCGCCAAGGTCAGCCTGCCGTCGCGGAACCGGAACCCGCTGGTGGTGTACTCCGCGCTCTTGCGGGACTTCTTCCGGGACTTGAACGTCGGGTACTTCGCCCGCTTCTGCCAGAAGTTGGTGAACGCCCCCTGCAAGTGCCGCAGCGTCTGCTGCAACGGAACGGAGGAGACCTCGGACAGGTAGGCCAGATCCTCGGTCTTCTTCCACCCGGTCAGCATCGCGGAGGTGGCGTTGTAGTTCACCCGCTCCTGACGCAGGGTCCACGCCTCCGTGCGCGCCTGCAACGCCAGGTTGTAGACCTTGCGAACACACCCGAACGTGCGCGACAGCTCAGCCGCCTGCGCATCGGTCGGGTAGAAGCGGTACTTGAACGCCCGCTTCACGTGATTCGTGGTCACGCTCACAAACTAGCGGGGCCACAGGATAACGATCAAATCTGCGGATCAGAGCACCGCGGTCCGCCTTGGCTGCGAATCGCAGCCCCATGCCCTGCTCCGCAGGAGTTTCGTTTCTCCCCCGCAAGCGGGAGGCACCCCCACCCCCGGCTGAAGCCGGGGGTATCCACGAAAGGACTCAGATGACCTTCTCGGTCACCGTGGGCGGGCGTCCCGGTCGCGGCACGCTGACGTTCGCCGGCGGCCTGGTGCCGCTTCGCGGATAATCGCCGGATGACCAATCCTGCGACGACGGCGGCCGTGTGGGCCGGGACGGTCGTCGACCGTCTCGGCCTGGGCGGCCGGTGCCGTATCGACGTGACGACCGTGCCGGAGGGTCGGCCCTCCCCCGCCCCGCTGCCCGGCCCCGACGCGCCGTACCGCTCGGCGCTGACCATCGCAGCGCCGGACGGACCGTCGGCCTCGTCCGACGGCCCGCCGCTGGACGCCGGCGTGTACGTGACCGTCACCCTGGACGCGGAGTGGACGCGGGTCCACCTGCCACTCGACCTGGCACCGACCGATGCCCTGGTGCTGCTCGCGGACCGGCTGCAGGACTGGGCGGTCGAACTGACCCACGGAACGGCGCTGCCCCCGTGCCCGGGGCACCCGCACCCGATGCGCGCGGCCGTGGTGGACGGCGCCGCCGTGTGGTGCTGCCCGGCCCGGCCGGACGGCACCGGCCCGCTCCTCCCGATCGCCTGACCGACCGTAGCGCCGCCCCGAGGGCCGCGGGAGCCGGCGCCTGGTGCGGCGGTCGGCGCCGGCTGCGGTGGGTTTTCTCGGTGTCGTGGGGTTCGGATAGGTTGCCCGGATGATTGACACGGACCCGCTGGTGCCCGTCCTCGCCGGACTGGTCGTGGACACTCTCTGGTTCCTCGACAACTGCGGGGACGAGGAGGTGGATCCCGACTCCGCGGTGAAGATGGCGGAGAGCGTGACCTGGGTGCTGCGGCAACTGCCGCCGGGCCAGCGCGGCCGCTTCCTGCGGGTGCTCGGGGACTTGGCCGCGGTCGAACCGGATCCGAGGCGGCGCGAGTACCTGGAATCGTTCCCCTTCGCCTGCGGCCTGGTCGAGGAGCGACCTGCCTGAGGCCGGGAGCGGTCCGGCCGGGCTCGCTCCGGGTCGAGTCGCACCGTGCGCAGGCACATACGATCATCGCCGCATCGGGCGCCGGGTGAGGGAGCGAACATGGTGGTGTGGCGGCGGAGTCGGGCGCGCAAGCACGACCCTCGGCTTGTCGGCTCCCTGACCGACGAGGCGAACCGCCTGCTGACCGGCGGTTCGTGGGCGGAGGCCGAACCCGTCCTGCGGCAGGTCGTCCGACTGCTGACCGAGCAGCTGGGCGCAACCGATCGGACCACCCTGAGCGCGCGCATCGGCCTGGCATGGGCACTGATCGAGCTGCGGCGCCACGAGGAAGCAGTGGCGGAGCTGCGTGTGCTGCTCCCCCTGGCCCTGGCCGCCTGGGGAGAGCGGCACGAGTCCGCCAACGGGGTCCGACTGCACCTGGGGAAGGCGCATTTCGCGTCGGGGCGCCCTGAGCGCGCCGAGGAACTGGCACGCGTCATCCTGGCCGTGTACCCGACCATGGACGGGCTGCGCCTGCGGGCATGGAGGCTCCTGGCGGAGGCACTCAGCGACCTGGGCCGCCACCGCGAGGCCGCGGACGAGTACACCGCTCTCCTGACCGCCGCCTCACCGGTCTACGGCGGAGACGACAAGCAGCTGATGTGGGTGCGTGCCGCCCGACTGCACCAACTCGCGTTCCTGGGAGAGCGCGACCTGGTCGAGCGGGAGTCCCGGGCCCTTCTGACCGGCCTTGTCGACGACGACCCCCTGCGGGAGAACGTCAGCGGCGCCCATGCCTTCGTCCTCAACAGTGCCGGCCACCACGCCCAGGCCGAGACCGTCCTCAGGGCCGCCCTCGCCCACCACGACCGAACCGGCCTCTCCCTCGGCCTCGCGCGCAGCCTCAACGGCCAAGGCCGCCACGAGGAAGCGTTGCAGGTGCTCACCGACGTCGAGGCGAGGTGCCGGCAGGCCCGCGGTACCGGATACGCGGGCCTGCTCCACACCCTCACCGCCCAGGCCCTGCTCGGTCTCGGACGACCGGACGAGGCCGAGCCCGAGGCCCGTCAGGCGGTTGAGGCCGCTGAGGCCGCTGAGGCCTGCCACGGCCTCACCGATCACCGCAGTCTGGAAGCGGCCACCGTCCTCGGCAGCGTCCTCGCCGCGCAACACCGCCGCGCCGAGGCGAGGGAACACCTCACCCGCTGCGCCGCCGCCTGGCGCCGGCGCTTCGGCCCCCACCACCCCCGCACCATCGCCACCGACGCCGAACTCTCCGCCGTGCCGCAGTCCTGACCTCGCCTCGGCGTGGCCATCGCCGGCAAGCAGGGCGGATCGACTTCGCTGACGGGTCTCTGACCTGCTAGTATTCTTCTCGTCGCGAGGAGCTGATTCCTCGCCAGGCGTCAGCGGTGCTACCAGAGCACGTCCTACTTTCAGTAGGGAGAGTCCGTGCGATCCGGGCCTGGCGCTCCACGGTCGGACGAGGTCCGGTGCCCTTCGGGGTGCCGGGCCTCGTCCGCGTTTGCTGGCCGTTCGCGGGGCAGGGCGGTCCGTCGGCGCACGCGGATGTGTCGATCTCGGCGGGCGCTGGCGGGGCGTCAACTCGGTTGCCGGGCGGGCGTCGAGTGCGGGTGAGCCCGCAGGTGAGCCGGCGAAGTACATAGATCATCTTGTAGTAATCTCGCTCCGCCGAGGGACGGGGGAAGCGGCGTCACCCTCGTGCGGAGGCCGTGCACGGGCCTCCCGCCGATTGCGAAAGTCGTCGTCGAAGATGTCCGTCCTGACCTATCCCGAAGCCGTCGGTATCGGCCTGTTGCAAGGCGTCACCGAGCTGTTCCCGGTCTCCAGCCTGGGCCACGGCATCCTGCTGCCCGCGCTGATCGGCGGGCGCTGGCGGCACGACCTCGACGTGTCCGCGCCGGGCTCGCCGTACCTGGCCGTCCTGGTGGGGCTGCGGCTGGCCACCACGCTGGCGCTGGTGATCAGGTTTCGGCAGGACTGGGCGCGGATCGTGCGGGGCCTGTGCGGTTCGGTCCGCCGGCGGCTGATCCGCGAACCGGACCAGCGCCTCGCCTGGCTGGTGATCGCGGGCGCCACGCCCGTCGGGGTCGCCGGGCTGGCCATCAGCGGGGTGTTCAAGGCGGCGCTGGGCAAGCCCGTCCCCGCCGCCGTCTTCCTCACCGTGAACGGACTCGTGCTGTTCGGCGTCGAGTTGCTCCGGCGCGACGGCTCCGGCCGGCGCCGGGCGCAGCCGTACGTCGCCCCGGGCGACGAGCACCTCTCCGCCGAGGGGCAGTCGGACCGCCGGATCGTCCAGTTGAGCTACTGGCAGGCGGCCTGCATCGGGGCGGCGCAGATCACCGCCTTCCTGCCCGGGATCAGCCGCACGGGGATCACCATCGGCGCCGGCGTCCTCAACGGCCTGTCCCACGAGGACTCGGCCCGCTTCGCGTTCCTCCTCACCGCGCCCGTGATCGGGTCCGCCGCCCTGTTCGAACTGCCCTCGCTGATCGACGCGTACGGCGCCGATCTCGGCGCACAGGTGCCGGTGGCGACGGTCATGGCCTTCGTCGGCGGGTACGCGGCCGTGCACTTCCTCAGCAGGTACTTCAGGACGCACACGCTGAAACCGTTCGCCTGGTACTGCTCGCTGGCCGGGCTCGGCGCGCTGGTCTGCCTCACGGCCTGAGCTCCGCCTCGAACGAGCAAGTCCATGGTGGGCGCGGTCACAGCCGGGGGCGCCGCCGCCCCGGGTGCAGGGCCGACCTGCAACGTCGCGGCCGCCTCCACGGCTGTTTGAGACGCCATCAGCCGTGTCGGCGCGTGTGCGGGGATCCCTGGTATCGTGACGCCCCGCTTCATTTGAACGCGTTCAATAATGGGGGTGGGCGGAGATGGAGATGGGGACGGCGAGCGCTACCCGTCGGCGGGTGCCACGGGCGGCGCGGGTGCTGGCGGTGCTGGCGGTGGTGTGCGCCGCGCCGGCGCTGGCCTGGGTGGTCGTGGTTGGCGGGTCGTTCATCGACGGTCCGCTGGTGCTCGGTTCGCTGGCGACGGCCGTACCGCTGTTCACGCGGGACGCGGCCACCTTCCGGACGGCCTGCCTGGCCACCGGCTGGGCGGTACTCGTGCTCTCGGCCCTCGGCTTCCTCTTCGGGCTGTTCGCGCTGACGCCGGCGGGCATCGTCCTCCTGACGGCGGGAAGCCGGTCGCACCCCGGGCCGCGCCGCCTACCGCTGCTGGTCGGCGGCCTGGTGTCGGCGACGGCCCTCGGCCTGGCCGGCTGGGTGATCGGCCAGAGCTGGGTCGCCCCGTACTTCCGGGAGCCGGACGCGTACCTCGCCACCGTCCGGGAAGGCAGCCCGCTCCTTGGCCTCGGCCCCCGTCCGGCGGAGATCCGGGGCGACGGCTCCGGCCTTGGCCACGGCGCCACGGACGTCAGCCTGGCCGAGACGGGCGGCGTACCCGGCGGCAGGCTCATCGTCGTCTTCGACCCCCGTACTCCCGCCGCCGACCTCGCCGTCCTGCGCCAGAGGATCGTCGGCCTGCCGGGCGTCGGCGACGTCCGGCTCTGCGACCCGCCCACCCACAACTGCCGCTGACGGGGCCTCCCCGCGACAGCCGGCCCGTGATCGGCTGTCGCCGATGGAGACTCTGACCTGCTAATATTCTTCTCGTCGCGAGGGAGATGATTCCTCGCCAGGCGTCAGCGGTGCTACCAGAGCACGTCCTACTTTCAGTAGGAAGAGTCCGTGCGATCCGGGCCTGGCGCTCCACGGTCGGACGAGGTCCGGTACCCAATTCGGGTACCGGACCTCGTCCGCGTTTGCGGGCCGTTCGCGGGTCGGGACGGCGGCAACGCGGCCGGTCCTGACCCGTCCCGAGGCCGTCGGTGTCGCCGGGCCGCCGCGGTCGGCCCCGGGCGGGAGGACTCGCCCGGGGCCGGGCCCAGGGCTGTTACTGCGGGCGCAGGTTGAGGACGAGGTCGCGGGGCAGGCCGTGGGTGTCGTGGAGGTAGTGGAGGTCGTCCTCGGTCAGCGGGCCGCGGAAGCGGGGGCGGGAGAGCACCTGGCGGCCACGGTCCAGGAGGCGGCCGAAGCGGTGCTCCTCGTCGAGCAGCACCTGGCGCACGGACTGCGGGTCCACGTCCTGGCGGAAGCGGTCCAGGGTGTGCCGGACCAGTTCGAGGGGCAGGTCGCCGAGTCCGCGCCGCGGGTCGTCCCGGCGCAGCACGGTGAGCACCCGGCGGACCAGGCGGCGCAGCACGTAGCCGCGGCCGGTGTTGGACGGGCGGACGCCGTCGCCGATGACGACGATGCCCGAGCGCAGGTGGTCGCAGACCAGCCGCAGGGACGGTTCGTCCAGCTGCCACAGGGGCGGGACGAGGCGGCGCCAGGGGTCGAAGACGTCGCACTCGAAGACCGACGAGCGGCCCTGCAACAGCGAGGAGAGCCGTTCCAGGCCCAGTCCGGTGTCGATGTTGCGCTGCGGGAGCGGGACGAGCGTGCCGTCGTCGAGGCGCCGGTGGCGCATCATCACGTGGTTCCACACCTCCACCCAGCGGTCGTCGCGGGTGGGCGTCGACTGCGGCGGGGTGTCGCCGGTCCACAGGAAGATCTCCGAGTCCGGGCCGCACGGGCCGGTCGGTCCGTTGGACCACCAGTTGTCCTCGACGGTGAGCTCGACCGGCACGCCGCGGTCCTGCCACAGCTCCAGCGAGCCGGTGTCCGGGCCGACCTGGTCGTCGCCGCCGAAGACGGTGACGTGCAGCAGGCCCGGATCGATGCCGAACCCGTCGGTGAGCAGCCCGTAGCCCCAGTCGAGGCTCTGCGGGCCCTCGTAGTCGCCGAGGGACCAGGTGCCGAGCATCTCGAAGACGGTCAGGTGGGTGCGGTCGCCGACCTCGTCGAGGTCCGTGGTGCGCAGGCAGCGCTGGACGTTGACCAGCCGCCTGCCGAGCGGGTGCGGGCGGCCCTCCAGGTAGGGCGTGAGGGGGTGCATGCCGGAGGTGGTGAACAGCACCGGGTCTCCGGGCGGGGGCAGCAGGGTCGAGCCGCTGATCCGGCGGTGGCCGCGTTCCTCGAAGTACTCGATGAAGGTGCGGACGAGCTGATCGGTGGTCATGCCGGTGGTCATGCCGGTGTTCATGGGGTGGCTCCGGAGGGAAGCAGGGGAGGCACCGGACAACAGTCCACGCGATCGTCGGGACCGGGGAGGCGAACGCCCCGGGGCCACCACCGGCGGACCGTTTCCGGTCGCCGGGGGGATGAGGTACGTCAGGCGGCGGCAACCGGCGAGCTGGTCGCTCGCGCGGTCGCGGTGAGGGTGCTGGGGCCGGTGACGTTCATGGTGCCGAGGGTAACGCGGCCCGCTCCCCCGGTGCACCCGGTTTACCGCCAGGAGCCCGGTACCGTGACGTGTCCGGCGGATGACGGCCGGGCCGCGGGCCGGCGGCGCCGGCGGCAGGGAGCGATGGAGAGGCAGTGGACGGATGACCCTGGAGGAAGGCCGGCGCGTCAGGTTGGCCGAGGACCTCGGGATCGGTGAGGCGCTCGCCGGGGAGCCCGGGGCCGTCGTCGGGTTCCTCTCGCTGGGCGCCGGGACGGAGGGCACCGTCGAGCGGGTGGAGGGGGAACTCCCGGAGAGCCACGAGGTGCGCGAGTACCAGCGGCTCAAAGCACTGTTCGAGGACTACGGCCACACCATGCCGGCGGCGAGCCGGGAGCGGCTGGAGGCGGAGATCGCCGCGCTGGAGCCGGAGTGGGCCGCGCACCGGGAGCGCGGGAGCCGGGTGACGGTCCGGGTCCGGCTGGACAACGGCTTCGTCCTCGACGGGCTGCACCAGGACGTCCTCACCCCGGTTTGACGGCGGACGGACGGTCCGAGGGCCGGTCAGCCAGCCGCCGGAGGTGTGGAGACGACCCTCGCGGTGGCCGGGCCCGGCACGAGGGGGGCGATGACGTGCCGGGTCGGGTTGGTGTCGTCGTCGTTGTCGTCCGAGTTCACCGAGGCGGTGACCGAGCTCGTCGCCCAGGAGAGCAGGCCGAGGAGGACGAAGACGACGAGCAGGCCGCGCCCGGCGGAGCTCAGGACGAGCGGGCGGGTGGCCGACACCGGACCCTCCGGCTCGCTGTCCGGCTCCTCCCCGAACAGGCGCTTGGGGTAGGCGGAGGAGAGCATCACCAGGTAGGCGACGTAGCGCACCCGGTAGCGCAGGATCGCGGTCGTCGCCTCGTACAGCGGCTGCGGCATCCGGCCGAGGACCAGGACGACGAGCCAGCTGATGAACGAGACCGTCCACCACCCGGCGTACACCAGGCCCTGCACGATCGACGCCGGGATGACGAGGATGATGCGGAACAGGACGGCGAGCCGGTTCAGCTCACCCGGCCGCAGCCCGACCTGCACCGGGTGGTCGGGGGCCCGGAAGCGGAACGGCGGGTAGCTGTCCACGGTGAGCATCAGGTACGCGCTGACGCGGGTCTCGTACGGGACGAACGCGCTGAGGTAGTCCGCCGCGAAGCCGGGCAGCCGGCCGAGCACCAGCGCGCCGAACCAGCCGATGACGGCGACGAAGAACGCCGCCACCGACAGCACCCACACCACCACGAACTGGGGGATCAGCAGCAGGGCGCGCAGCAGCACCGTCCAGCGGTTCTGCGGGCCGGACGCCGGCATGTCCAGCACCGGGAGCCACTCACGGCTGACGGGGGCGGGGGGCGCCTGCCACATCCGGGCCTCCACGGTCTCGGGACGGCGGGACCCGGCGGTCGGGCGCGGCCGGGCGTCCTCCGAAGATCGCAGCACCCCGCCCGGCCCGCGCGTCACGCTGCGCCGGACGGGCCAGTCGGACGGGCCAGTCGGACGGGTCAGTAGAGGTTCGTCGACGAGGAGGCCGTCGTCGACGCGGCATCGGAGTCCCCCCGCAGGGCCGGTGGCCGGCCGCCGGGCCGATGGGGGCGGGCGGCGCGAGAATGGCGGCAGCTGCTGTTTCCATCGGCTTGGGAGGCATCCGTGAAGGATCTTGAGTTCGAGCAGAAGCGCACGCTGTCACGCGCCGAGGCCGCCGATCAGCTCGACGCGCTGGCGGCCGCGCTCAGGCGCGGTGGCCAGGCCGAGCTGGACCTCGGGCCCGGGAAGCTGACGCTACGGGTCCCCGACGAACTCCGCACCGAGATCGAGGTCGAGCTGGAGAACGGCGAGATCGAGCTGGAGATCGAGCTGTCATGGCACACGGGGCAGCCGGACCGGGCTGCGGAGGCCGGCGACTGACCGTAAGGCGAGCGGGGGCGCGTGGGGCCGGCTCTGCACGTCCGGGCGCGATCGGGGGCGGCACCGGGCGCGGAGCGGGCGCCGGTGGCCGGGCGGGCCGGGGCCTGGTCGGGCGGTGGATCCCGTAGGGTCGGCCAATGGCGAAGTACTTCGACGTGCACCCGCAGACCCCGCAGGCCCGCACCATCGGCACGGTGGCCGACAGCCTCCGTTCCGGGGCCCTGATCGCTTACCCGACCGACTCCTGTTTCGCCCTGGGCTGTCGCATGGGCGACCACGAGGGTCTCGAACGGATCCGGTCGATCCGGCGGCTGGACGACCGCCACCACTTCACCCTGATGTGCGAGAACTTCGCGCAGCTGGGGCAGTTCGTCCACATCGACAACGCGGTCTTCCGTGCCGTCAAGGCGGCGACGCCGGGCAGCTACACCTTCATCCTCCCCGCCACCAAGGAGGTCCCGCGCCGTCTGATGCACCCCAAGAAGAAGACGGTGGGGGTCAGGATCCCCGACCACGTCGTCGCACGGGCGCTGCTCGCCGAGCTCGGCGAGCCCCTCGTCTCCAGCACCCTGATCCTCCCCGGCGAGGACGAGCCGATGACCCAGGGGTGGGAGATCAAGGAACGGCTGGACCACGTGCTGGACGCCGTGGTGGACTCCGGCGACTGCGGAACCGAGCCGACGACGGTCGTCGACTTCTCCGGCGGCGCGGCGGAGATCGTCCGGCGCGGGGCCGGCGACCCCACGCGCTTCGAGTGACGGCACCACCCGGTACGGCTCGCCGACGCCTTGAGGGCCGCCGGGCCGTGGAGGACCGGGTCAGTGGGGAGAGCCGGACCGGATGACGGGGTCAGCGGGGGCCGGCTTCGCGGACGCCGCCCGTGGCCGCCGCCGGCCCGTCCTCGTTCCCCGAACCGCCGTCGCGGGCCGCGGGTTCAGGCCTCCAGTGCGGCCAGCAGGTCGCGCAGCAGGTCGTTGAGCTGGGCGGCCCGCTCGGGGCCGAGGGTGTCCACGGCGCGGCGCTGGACGTCGAGGCCGGCGGCCACCGCCCCGTCGATGATCGACCGGCCCTCGGGGGTGAGGCTGATCCGCAGTCCGCGGCGGTCGTTCGGGTCGGGGGAACGGGTGACCAGGCCGGCCCGCTCCAGCTTGTCCAGGCGGCCGGTCATGCCGCCGGTGGTCAGCATCAGGGTGGCGGTCAGTTCGCGCGGCGAGAGCGAGAACGGCTCGCCGGAGCGGCGCAGGGTGGCCAGGACGTCGAACTCGCCGCGCCCGATGCCGAATGCGGCGTACGCGCGCTCCATGCGGTCGCCCATGCCGCGGGAGAGTCGGTAGATCCGCCCGAAGGCCTCCATGGCGTGCAGGCACTCCGTCAGATCGGGCCGCTCCCGGCGCCACTGGGCGGCGATCGCGTCCACCGGGTCGGGGGCGGCGGTGGCCGTGGCGACGGTGGCCGGGGCAGCGGTGTGGGGCGGGTTCGGGGCGGCGTCGGCGCTGATGGTCATGCGGTCAGTGTGGCACAGGATCACTTGCCAGAAAGAAGCTTGACAGCAATTAGCTTAGTGCTAAGTTACTTACATGCTTTCAAAAAGGAGCCCGGGCTTCCCCGGCGAACGCAGCCTGATGACGGCCCTGGCCATCGACGCCCTCGGCAACGGCATGTACGTGCCGTTCAGCCTGGTCTTCTTCCGCCACGTCACCGACCTGCCGCTGGCCGTCATCGGACTGGTGCTCACCGCCACCGGCCTGCTCGCAATGGTCGCGCTGCCGCTGGTCGGCACCGCCGTGGACCGCTTCGGCGCCCGCCGCATGCAGATCGCCCTCCACCTGGTCCGGGCCGCCGGATTCGCCGTCTACCCCTTCGCCTCGGCGCTGCCCGCCTTCGTCGCCGTCACCCTGGTCACCGCCGTGGCGACCCGCGGCTACCCGGCCGTCCAGCAGGCCAGGATCGGCGAACTCACCTCCGGCAGCGGCCTGGAACGCGTCAACGCCCTCGGCCGCAGCCTCGCCAACGCCGGCCTCGGCGCCGGCAGCATGCTCGCCGCCCTGCTCGTCGGCCTGGCCGGCGACGGCGGCTACACCGTCGCCGCCCTGCTCAACGCCGCCAGCTTCCTGGCCGCCGCCGCCCTGGTCCGCCGTGTCCCGGACGCCCGCCCGGACACCGGCCCGGCGGCTGCCGACGGCCCCGCGACCGGCGACGGCCCCGCCCCGCGCAGCACCGGGCACGTCGGCTACCGCGCGGTCCTGGCCGACCGGCCGTTCCTCGGCCTGGCCACCGCCAACCTGCTGATCTCCCTCAGCTACGCCTCGCTCGCGGTGCTGCTCCCGGTGTACGTGACGGGCGTGCTGCACGCCTCCGCCTCGTTGGCCGGCCTCGCCTTCGCCGTCAACACCGTGCTCTGCGCCGCCCTCGGCGTCCCCGCCGGGCTCGCCGTGCGCCGCTTCACCACCCGCAACCGGGCCGCCGCCACCGGCGCCGCCCTGTTCGCCGCCGGCTTCCTCGCCCAGGCCCTGCTGGTGCCCGCCACCGGACGCTTCACCACCGCCGGACTGCTCGCCGTGGTGGTCGTGGTCACCCTCGGCGAGATCGTCCACAACCCGGCCGCCTCGGCCCTGGTCACCGACACCGCCCCGGCCGCCGTCCGCGGCCGCTACATGGCCACCTACCAGCTCTCCTGGTCGCTCTCCGCGGCCCTCGCCCCCTCGCTGCTCACCGGGCTGCTGGCCCTCGACAGCCGACTGCCCTGGCTGGTGCTGGCCGCCACCGCACTGGCCGGCGGCGCCCTGCTGCTCCGCCTGGAGCGCCGACTGCCCGCCCGGGCCGTCCGCCCCGAACCGCGGCAGGCCGACCTGACCACGGCGGCCTGAGCACCGCGGCCCGAGCGCTGCGACCTGAGCACCGCGAACCCCGCCGAGCAGGACCTCCTCCGCCGCCGCCTGGCCGGTCGCCCCCACCGGACGACCGACCAGGCGGCGGCGGAGGGCTGTCGAGCGGGCACGACGTCACCCGCGCGGCCGGCGGGGGCGGCACAGGGGCGGTATGGGCCGACACGGGCGCGGCACGCGGGGACGGCACGGGCCCGGATGCCGTGGCGGTGACGCGGCAGCAGCGACGGCCGGCCGGCGGCCCGCGCGCCGGAAGGCGCAGTCCGGCACGCCGGTGTCCCGCGGCTGCGTGACGATCGGCAGGACAGCACACCGCGCTCCGGCCGCACGGGAGAAGGGCGCGCCATGACCATCGACCGACGACGCCTCCTCGCCGCCTGCGGCGCCGCCGCCACCCTGGCGGTGGTCCGCGGCACACCCGCCGCCAGCACGCCCGCCCCCGGCACGCCCGCCCGCGCGCTGGCGGCGTTCCCGGCCCGCGACCGCCGGTGGGCGGCCGCGCCTGCCGACTGGCAGGCGCTGCGGAAGCGTCTGGGCAGCCGGCTGGTGCTCCCGGCCGATCCCGGGTACGGCACCGCCCGGCTCGGCTACAACCGGCTGAACGACGGTCAGCTGCCGGCCGCGGTGGCGCAGTGCGGGTCGGCGGACGACGTGCGGGCCTGCCTGGACGTGGCGCGCGGGCACGGGATCCCGATCGCGGCCCGCAGCGGCGGCCACAGCTACCTGGGCTACAGCATCCCCGCCCGGGGCCTGGTGATCGACCTGCGCGGGATGGCCGACGTCCGGGTGCGCCCCGACGGCACCGCCGAGGTCGGCGCCGGCGCCCGGCTGATCGAGGTGTACGCGGCGCTCGCCCAGGCGGGCCGGCTGATCCCGGGCGGCAGCTGTCCGACCGTCGGGGTCGCCGGCCTGGCCCTCGGCGGCGGCATCGGGGTGCTGACCCGCAAGTACGGGCTCACCTGCGACCGGCTGGCCGCGGCCGAGCTGGTGGCCGCCGACTCGCGCCTGCTCACCGCCTCGCCGTCGCAGGAGCCCGACCTGTACTGGGCGCTGCGCGGTGGCGGTGGCGGCAACTTCGGCGTGGTGACCCGGTTCGACTTCGCCACCGCTGCCGCGCCCGGGCTGACCGTCTTCGTGCTCCGCTTCCCGGCCGGCTCGGTGACCCAGGTGCTCGGGGCCTGGCAGCAGTGGGTGGCCGGGGCCCCGTACGAGCTCTGGGCCAGCTGCCAGATCTCCGGCGGCACCCCGCCCGGCTGCCGGATCGTCGGCTGCTGGGTGGGTGACCCGAGCGGCGTCGACCCGCTGCTCGACCGGCTGGTGCGGGCGGCCGGCACCACCCCGACGTCGCGCACCGTCTCCCCCAAGGACTACCTGGGAGCGATGATGTTCATGGCGGGCTGCTCGAACGACACCGTCGCCCAGTGCCATCCCACCTGGGAGGGCGGCGTGCTGCCCCGGGCCGGCTTCGTCGCGGTCTCCCGGATGCTGGGGCCGGCGCCGCTGGATCCGGCGAAGGCCACGGCGCTGATGGCGGGGCGTACCGGCGTCAGCCTGCTGCTGGACTCCCTGGGCGGGGCCGTCGGCGAGCTCGCCCCGGACGCCACCGCCTTCCCGCACCGTGACTCGCTCGCCAGCGCCCAGGTCTACGCCGGCGCCACGGCCATCAACGAGGACCGGGTCCGTGCCACCGTGGACGCGATCCGCGACGGGCTGGCCGGGATCGGCGCGCACGGCGCCTACGTCAACTACATCGACGCCACGCTGCCCGACTGGGGCCGCGCCTACTACGGCGGGAACCTCCCGCGGCTGAAGGACGTGGCCCACCGCTACGACCCGGACGGCGTCTTCGCCTTCCCCCAGTCGGTGGCGGCCGCCTGAGTCCTGCCTCCCCGGGCGGGGGCCGTGCGGTGCGGTGCCCGCGGGTTGAGAGGATCGCCGCATGGATTTCGACGACCCGGCCGTCATGCGCCGGCTGTGTGTGGAGCGGCTCGGCCCGGAGGCCGGGCGACAGTTCGCGGCGATGGCCCGGCGGGGCTTCCGGCTGGTGCCGGCCTCGCCGGAGGCGCCCGCCGCCGGCCGGTCCCGGCTCGGTGGGCCCGCGCTGCTCGAACCGGGCACCCCGTGGCCGGTGTCGGCGGGCGTCCCGCTGTCCCTGCACGCCGTGCTCGACACCGATGCGCTCGCCGAGTGGCTCGGGGATCAACTGCCCACCCGGCCGGGCCTGCTGAACTTCTTCTACCTCGATCCCGACGTGCCGTACGAGGAGTACCGCGAGCTGGACCCGTACCACCCCGACGCGTGGCGGGTGGTTCCCGCCGATCCCGCGCGGGCGGTCGCGACGACGGCCCCCGAGCCCGCCCTCCGCTACCCGCAACGACCCGTCCACGCGGTCGAGGTGACGATGCTCCCGGACGGCTGGGACCTCGAGAACGACGACCTCCCGTACGACAAGGACCGGCACTGGGGCGCGCCCTCGCTCGTCCTCGACGAGATGCCCGACCTCAACGGGAACACCGCCGGCCACCACTGCGCGTTCGGCTGGCCCGACACCTCGTACACGGTGTCGGTGACCTCCCGTGACGACGACGGTCCCGCCGTCCATCTGCTCCAGCTCCCCGAGGACGCCGAACTCGGGTGGGGCTGGGGCGATGCCGGGACGATGTACTTCACCATCCCCGCCGGGGCGTTCGCCGCGGGCGACTTCAGCAGGGCCGAGGCGCACGGCTACTGCTGCTGAGCCCCCGGTGCTCACGGGCTTCACCCAGGGCAGAACGCCGTGGTCTTCCCCCGGCGGCGTGGATGCCTAGGCTGAGGGAGTGAGCACTCATGCGCCGAACGAAGCCCGTGTCATTCCCCTGCGCCCGCAGGCCTCGCCGCCGACCGGGGCGGGTGGGGCGGGCCGGGGCCCGCAGCGGCCGGCGGGGGGCCCGCAGGCGCCCGCGGTGCGGGAGCCGTTGCTGCGTGACCTCGTGGGGGGTGTGCTGCGGCGTGAACGGCTCGCGCAGGAGCGGACGTTGAAGGACGTCGCGGAGGCGGCGCGGATCTCGATGCCGTACCTGTCGGAGCTGGAGCGCGGGCGCAAGGAGGGCTCCTCCGAGGTGCTCGCGGCGGCCGCGCAGGCCCTCGGGCTCGGCCTCGGCGATCTGCTGTCGCTCGCGCAGGACGAGCTGGTCCGGTACAGCCGCAGCAGCCGGGCGGGCCTGGGGCGGCACTCCCCCACGGCGCAGTACGACGGGCTCTGCCTCGCGGCCTGACGGACCGACGGCCGGTACACCCCCGTCGTACCGGCCGCCGGTTCGGCCACCGGCCACCGGCGCAGGGTCAGGCGAACGCGCGGCGGCGGCTCAGCACCTCGTCGGCGAGTCCGTAGGCGACGGCCTCCTCGGCGCTGAGCACCTTGTCCCGGTCCATGTCCGCGCGCAGGGTCGCCACCTCGTGGTGGGTGTGCCGGGACAGGACCTCCTCGACCTGGGAACGGATGCGGACCATCTCCTTGGCCGCGAGGCTGAGGTCGGAGACCGTCCCCTGGCGGCCGCCGCTGGCGGGCTGGCCGAGCAGGACCCGGGCGTGCTGGAGGACGAAGCGCCGCCCGGGGTCTCCGCCGGCCAGCAGCACCGCGGCCGTCGACGCCGCCTGGCCGACGCAGAAGGTGGAGATCGGCGCCTGCACGAAGGTCATCGTGTCGTAGATCGCCATCAGCGAAGTGAACGATCCGCCGGGCGAGTTGAGGTAGATCGAGATCTCGCGCTCCGGGTTCTCCGACTCCAGGTGCAGGAGTTGGGCGATGACCACGTTGGCGACCCCGTCGTCGATCTCGGTGCCGAGGAAGATGATCCGCTCGTTCAGCAGCCGGCTGAAGACGTCGTAGGAGCGCTCGCCCTGCGCGGTCCGCTCGATGACGTAGGGAACCGTGTACGACCCCATGTCACAGCCCCATCCGTCGGCGCGGCGCGGCCGGGCGGATGTCGGCGAACGACTCCGCCACCTTGTCCACGAGCCCGTACTCCCTGGCCTGTTCGGCCGTGAACCAGCGGTCCCGGTCGCCGTCGCGGGCGATCGTCTCCGCGCTCTGCCCGGTGTGCTCGGCGGTGATCCGCTCGATGGTCCGCTTGGTGTGCTGGAGGTTCTCCGCCTGGATCTCGATGTCCGCGGTGCTGCCGCCGATGCCCGCCGAGGGCTGGTGCATCATGATCCGCGCGTTCGGCAGCACGAACCGCTTGCCGGGCGCCCCGACGGTGAGCAGGAACTGGCCCATGCTGGCGGCGAACCCCATCGCCAGGGTCGCCACGTCGTTCGGGATCAGCCGCATGGTGTCGTAGATGGCCAGACCGGCGGTGACCGACCCGCCGGGGCTGTTGATGTACAGGCAGATGTCGGTGCGCGGGTCCTCCGCCGACAGCAGCAGCAGCTGCGCGCACACCCGGTTGGCCGACACCTCGTCGACCTGGGTGCCGAGCAGGACGATCCGCTGGGCGAGCAGCTGGGCCGCGAGCTGGTCGTCGAAGCGGCTGGGCGGGGTGTCGCCCTGCTCCGCGCGGGGCGGGGGCGTGGCGAGGGGCGTGGTGAAGGGAGTCATCGGGGCTCCTTGTCCGGGGGCGGGGATGCCGTCGACTCCACTGTTGACCTCGGGGGCGGCCCGGATGCGGTTTCTCTGCCCGCGGCAGATTCGCCGCGGGCAGAGAACGCCGGAGGCGCTATGAGCGGTAGCGGAAGCGGATGCGGCCGCGGGTGAGGTCGTAGGGGCTGAGTTCCACCAGGACCCGGTCGTGCGGGAGGATCTTGATGTGGTTCTTGCGGATCTTTCCGCTGATGTGGGCGAGCACGGTGTGCCCGTTGGGGAGTTCCACCGTGAAGGTGGCGTTGCGCAGGCATTCGAGGACGGTGCCCTCGACCTCTATGGCGTCTCGTGTTTTCGTCATGACGGTCCCTCGGTTCGGTGTGCGGTGACGGGGGGGGATGTGGCGGGGTGTCAGGGGCGGGAGAGTTCCAGGGTGCTGCCCTCGCGGCGGGCGCCGATGCCCTCGAACAGGGCGACGGCGGCGGTGTTGGACTCGTCCACCTCGGCCCAGGCGGTGGTGGTGCCGCGGTCGTGCAGGGCGCCGAGTGTGTGGGCCAGCAGGGCCCGGGCGATGCCGCGGCGGTGGCTGTCGGCCCGCACCGCGATCAGCCCGATCCGTGGCCGGCGGGGCAGCGGCGTGACCCGGACCAGTCCCACGTACCGGTCGCGCTCGCGTGCCACCGCGTACTTCGCGGGGTCGAGCAGGGTGACGCCCGCCGGGCGGGGCAGCACCTCGGCCGGCATCGTCCGCCATCCGGCGGTGGCCTCGACCTCGTCGCGGACGACGCGGTCCAGGGCGCGCAGCGGGCCCTCCTCGGCCTCGCCGGCGGCCAGGACGCTCACGCCCGACGGGGGCCGCACCGGGCCGAGCCCGGTGAGTTGCGGGTCGGTGGGGACGCAGTAGCCCCACTCGCGGCGGGCGACGGTGAAGCCGGCCCGTTCCCAGGCGGACTTCGTGTCGTGGTCGGCCTCGTCGACCACGGTGTGCAGCGGCGTGGGCAGGTCCGTCAGCATCGCGGCGGCGATGCGGTCGTGGACCGCGGCGTGCCAGGCGTCGACGCTGATGAAGAGCCGCCCGTCGGGGCGGCGGGCGGCGTCGCCGTGGCCGACCACCCGGTCGTCTGCCACGGCGTGCCACTGGGTGTCCGAGATCCGGGTGACCACGAGCGTGTCGTCGTCGCCGGGGTTCGCGGTGGAGTGCGCGGTGGAGTGTGCGGGGTTCACAGGGTTCATTGGTGTTGCCTTTCGGGAGTGCCTGCGCTCAGGCGCTCCCGGCGACACCTACGTCAGCCGCCCACCGTGACGGAAAGGGGGGAGCACCCATACGGATACCGCCTTCATGGGTCTCACCTCCTCGTTCGCTCTCACGGCCACCCGGACGGTACCAAGCGGGGGCGGGTGGGCCCAACCCATTTACGGGCGGTCGGCGGGGCCGGCGGCGCGGTCCTCGACGAAGCGTTTGAAGCGGCGCAGGTCGCCCCGTACCTGGACGCCGAGGACGCCCAGTTTGTCGGCCGCCTTCTCGGCCAGGCCGGTGGGCTGGAAGACCATGGTCATCGTCACCCTGGTCCGGGCCTCGCCGAGCGGTTCGAAGTCGACGGTGCCGGTGTGCTTCACGCTCTCGCCGGTGGTGCGCCAGGCGACCCGTTCCTCGGGCACCCGCTCGACGATCTCGGTCTCGAACTCCCGGGTCAGCCCGGCGATCTTCGTGCGCCAGTGGGCGTGCCGGTCGTCCAGTTGCCGGACCTCCGCCACGCCCTCCATGAACTTCGGGAAGTCCTCGAAGGTCGCCCACTGGTCGTAGACGGCCCGGACCGGCACGTCCACCTCGATCGATTCCTCGACCCTGCTCATCGCCACACCTCTCCACGCCGTCCCGTTGCACCCCCTTCGACCATGCCAGCAGCAGTCGGCCGGGCGCAGCACGACGCCGGTGAGGTCACACGAACGCCCCCCGGCGGCGCGGCGCGGCGCCCGGCCGGTCGTCGGGCGGGCTAGGTCGGGCGGGTGGGCCGGGGCGGGCTGTCCGTCGGGGCGGTGCCGGGCTGGGTCGTCGGGATGCGGGGCACGAAGAACAGCCCGAGGAGCCCGGTGAGGACGAGGACGGCCAGGGCGGCCTGGAGGCCCTCGATCCGGGCGTGGTCATTGGCGTCGAGGACGGCCTGGGTCGCCTCCGAGTTCGCGCCGGCCTGGTCCAGGGCGCTCTGCAGCTGGGCGTCCGAGACGAACGGGACGCCGCCCGCCAGTTCCACGGCCGCCCGGCTCTTGGCCTCGGCGGGGATCGCCGGGCTCTGCTCCACGGTGCTCAGGAACGACGCGGTGAGCACCCCGATCATGATCGATCCGGCGAGTGCCGTGCCGATCGAGGCGCCGAGGTTGGTGACGGTGTTCTGCAGGCCGCCGACCTCGTCGCTGCGCTCGGTCGCCACCGCGGAGACGGTGACCGCGCCGAGCTGGGAGGCGAGGGCGCCCATGCCCAGGCCGACCAGCAGCAGCGGGACGGTGGTCACCTCCGCGCCCGATCCGGCGTCCAGGGCCGCCATCAGGACGGCGGCGCCGGCGACCATCGTCAGCAGGCCGAGCCGTACGACGGCGCGCGGGGACGCCTTCGGGAACAGCCGGGGGATCCCGACCGCGGCCAGCAGCAGGGTCAGCGACAGCGGCATGATGCGCACGCCCGTCGTCAGTGCGGACAGGCCGAGCGCGACCGACAGGTAGAGCGGGACGACGAAGAACACGCCCATCTGGACGAGGTACTGGAAGAAGAACATCGTCAGGCCGCCGGCGAACTGCCGGTTGTGCAGCAGGGTCAGGTCCACCAGCGGCTCCCCGCCGCGCCGGGTGACGCGGTGCTCCCAGCGCAGGAACAGCCACACCACGAACAGGCCGGCCATCATCAGCCAGATCACCGGCGAGATCCCGAACCAGGACGGCTCCCCCGGCTTGGGCCGGAACCAGCCCCACTCGTCGGATCGGAGCACCCCGTACACGAAACTGCCGAGCCCCAGGGCCGAGAGGAACGCGCCGACGAGGTCGATCCGCGGGCGCCGGGCGGGCGGCGTGTCGGCGACCTTGCGGGCGAGCGCGAGGATGGCGAGGACCACCACCACCTCGCCGGCGAACACCCAGCGCCAGGAGAAGTACGTCGTGGCGATGCCCCCGATCAGCGGCCCGAGCGCGACCGCGACCGCCCCCGCCGCCGCGACCATTCCGTAGGCGGCCGGGCGCCGCTGCTCGGGGAAGTTCCCGGCGACCAGCGTCACGATCGCCGGCAGGATCAGCGCCGCGCCGACGCCCTCCAGGAACGACCAGCCGAGCAGCAGCACCGGCAGGTTCGGGGCGATCGCCGTGGTGAACGAGCCGCAGCCGTAGACGGCGCAGCCGGCCATGAAGGCGCGTCTGCGGCCGATGATCGCGCCGACCTTGCCGCCGGGGATCATCAGCACCGCCATCACCAGGGTGTAGGCGGTGATCGCGCCCTGGATGCCGGTCACCGAGGTGCCCACGTCCTGGGCCACGGTCGCGATCGACACGTTCATCACGGAGCTGTCGAGTGCCATCAGGAACTGTCCGGCGGCCAGTGTCAGGAGGACGAGCCCCGCGCTGGTGGCCTGCTCGGACGAGCCGTCGGGTACGCCGGTTCTCGCAGTCATGGCCGCATCCTCCCGTCGGTGGCGGGGCTTGCCCGCTCACCCCGCCGCGATCGGGGCGGGCCCCGCCTGCCCGGCCACCCGGTCGGCGCAGCCGGGTGCGGGCCCCGGGTGCGCGGGGAGGGTGGGCGGGGAGCGCGGGTGGTGCGGGTGGTGCGGTGGGGGCGTGCTCGGCCGGGGCGAGCCGGTGGGTCCGGGCGGCCACCGTCGGGGGCAGGGGCCCAGGTCGGAGCGGGGGCGGGGGCGGGCTTTGTCAAGCCCGTACCGGGGGCGCCGGTTCGGCAGTAGCGTCGGCAACGACGGTTGTGGTGAGGCGAGTTGGAGGTGGTGGTGGCGGTGTCCGAAGGCGAGCCCGGGACCGGCGAGTCCGGGTCGGGGGCGGACGGTGGTCAGCTGCACGAGCGGGAGGCGGAGATCCGGTCGGCCGGGCGGGCGGTCGAGGCGCTCATCCGGGGCGCCGACGGCGGGCTCGGGGAGCTGCTGCTGTACACCGGCGCGGCCGGGCTGGGCAAGACCGCGGTGCTCACCGAGGTGCGGCGCCGGGCGGGAGGGGCCGGGTGCACGGTGCTGTTCGCCCGGGGCGGGGAGCGGCAGCGTCACGATCCGTTCCACGTGGTGCGCCAGCTGGTGCAGCCGGTGCTGGCGGCCCTGCCCGACGAGGAGCGGTCGTGGGTGTTCGGGCCGTGGGAGGACATCGTCGGCCCCGCGGTGGGGCTGCTGCCGCCCGGCGGGCAGCTCGACCCGCAAGGCGTGCGGGACGGGCTGGACTTCGTGCTCACCCGCCTCGTCCAGCGCCGCCCGCCGCTGGCCCTGATCGTGGACGACCTGCACTGGGCCGACCCCGAGTCGCTCGGCTGGCTGGCCGGCTTCGCGCTGCGCGCCCGCGAACTGCCCGCCCTGCTGGTGCTCGCCTGCCGCGACGAGTTCCCCGACGACGCCCTGGCGCTGCAACGCGGCCTCGTCGAACGGGCCGACCGGCGCCACGAACTGCGGCCGCTCCAGCCGGCCTCGGTCGCGCACCTGGTCCGCGCGGCCCTGGGCGAGCAGGCGCAGGACGCCTTCTGCCGGCACGTCTGGGCCGTCACCGCCGGCAACCCGTACGAGACCTGCGCGCTGCTGCGCGAGGTGCTCGACCAGCGGCTCGACCCGGTCGAGGAGAGCACCGGCCAGCTGCGCGAACTCGCCGCCAACGCACGGGGGATGACGCTGCGGCACTGGGTGGACAAGCTCGGCCCGGTCGCCCTGCGTTTCGCCTGGGCGGCGTCGATGCTGGGCACCGACATCCGCCCCGACCTCGCCGCCGTCATCTGTGCCCAGGGCCCGCAGACCGCCGCCGAGTCGGTGCGGGAGCTGCGCCGCCACCGGGTGCTGACCGGGGCGCCGGACGGTCGGCTGGAGTTCGTCCACCCGCTGATCGCCACCTCGATCTACCAGTCGATGCCGCCCGCCACCCGTACCGGGATGCACGGTGTCGCGGCCGTCGAGTCCGAGAACGCCGGCCTCGGCCTGCTGGCCGCCTCCCGGCACCTGCTGGAAACCCTGCCCGACGGGGACGGCGAGACCGTCGCCAAGCTGCGCCAGGCGGCCCGCGAACACCTGGCCATCGGCGCGCCCGAGGCGGCCCAGCGCTGCCTGCGCCGCGCCATCAGCGAACCGCCCGACGACGAGGACCGGGCCGTCGTGCTCTACGAACTCGGCTGCTCGGCGCTGCTCACCGACCCGGCGACCACCGTCAACCAGTTGCGCCTGGCGCTCGCCGACCCGTACGGGCTGGGCCCCGACCTGCGGGTCGACGCGACCTTCCGGCTCGCCCAGGCCCTCGCCCACAGCAACCGGCTGGGCGAGGCCGCCGCGGTGTGCGCCGAGGAGGCCGTGCGCACCCCGCCCGGCCCGGGACGCCTGCGCTTGCAGGTCGCCCACTTCATGTTCGCCGCGTTCCGGTCCGAGGAGGAGGACGGCCCGGGCCGCTCCCGGCGGCTCGCCCGGTTCGACCGGACGCTCGGCACGATCGGCCTGGCCTTCAGCGACACCGGCACCGGCGCGTACGGCGGGGAGGGGGACGACGGCCCGGGTGTGTTCGAGGACGACGGGCTGGCCCACGCGGTGGCCGTGCTGCGCTGCTGGGACCTCACGCTGCGCGGCGCCGACCGCGAGGAGGCGATCGCCCTGGCCGAATCCGCCCTCCCGCACGGCCGCCTGCCCCACAGCCTCGGCTGGACCAACACCACCTGGGGCTTCGAACTGCCCGGGATCCTCGGCATCAGCTACCTCTACGCCGACCGGGTCGACCGGGCGGAGGAACTGTTCACCGAGGCCGTGCGCGCCTACGAGATCGCCGGCTGGAGCGGCGGCCACCTCGGCTTCGCCTACCTGCTCACCGGCATGCTCCGGTTCCGCTGCGGCGACCTCGCCGCGGCGGAGGACTACCTGCGCCGGGCCCTGCACATCGCCGAACGGATCGGCCCCGGCATCCCCCTGCACTGGGACGCGGTCGGGGCACTGGCCGAGACCCTGGCCGCGCGCGGCCGGCTCGCCGAAGCCCTGGAACTCGCCCGCCGGCACGCCTTCGGCCCGCCCTACCCGACGGTGATGGTGCTGCCCGACGCCCCCACCCTGTACGGCCGCCTGCTGCTGGCCCGCGGCGACACGCAGGGCTCGGCCACCACGCTGGCCGCCGCCGGCGCGGCCCTGGACGCCCGCGGGTGGCGCAACACGGTGTGGGCGCCGTGGCTGGCCCACCTGGCCCGCGCCCTCGCCCCCGACCAGCCGGACCGGGCCCGCGACCTCGCCGCGGAGGCCGTCCGCCGGGCCCGGGAGAGCGGCACCCACTCGGCCATCGGCAGCGCCCTGCGGCTCAGCGCCGCCGTCCACGACCGCCCGCACGCGGCCGAGCTGCTGACCCAGGCCGTCCAGCACCTGGAACGATCCCCCGCCCGCTACGAGCACGCCCTCGCCCTCGTCGACCTCGGCGAGGCCCTGGCCCCCGCCCCGGCGGCCCGCACCGCCCTCACCCAGGGGCTGGAACTGGCCACCCGCTGCCACGCCGACGGCCTCGCCACCCGCGCCCGCACCCTCCTGCACCCGGGCGCGGCGGGCTGACCCGCAGCCGGGGACCGGGAGATGAGCGGGGACGGTCCAAAGCCACCGGCCGGAGCGCCTCCGCCGGCGGGGGCCCGGCTCCGAGCCGGTGGGTGGCGCGACCGCCGGGGTGACCGGCGGGCAGGCAGCCGCATCCCGGCCCCCGCGCGGGCCCGGGCCCGCGCGGGGGTCGTGGGGCTGGGCCGTGGGGGGGTGTGAGAGAGTCGGCGGCTCATCGACGGCGAGGAGGGCCGGTGGACGGGAGCGGGGCCCAGACGGTGGCCGGTGGGCGGGTGTTGGTGGTGGATGACGATGCGGCGATCCGGCGGACGTTGGAGCGGGGGTTGCGGCTGAGCGGGTTCGCGGTGTCGGTGGCCGCGGACGGGGAGGCGGCGCTCGGGTCGGTGGCGGCGGCGGGGCCGGACGTGCTGGTGCTGGACGTGTCGATGCCCGGGATCAGCGGGGCCGAGGTGTGCCGGACGCTGCGGGCGCGGGGGGACGACGTGCCGGTGCTGATGCTGTCGGCGCTGGACGAGCCCGCCGACCGGGTGGCCGGGTTGCAGGCCGGGGCGGACGACTACCTGGTGAAGCCGTTCGCGCTGGAGGAGCTGGTGCTGCGGTTGCGGGCGCTGTTGCGGCGCCGTCCGCCGCAGCCGGCGGACCGGGTGGTGGTGGGGTCGCTGGTGGTGGACGCGGGGACCCGGCAGGCGTACCTGGACGGGCGGGAGCTGGGGCTGACCCGGCGGGAGTTCGAGCTGCTGGCGCACCTGGTCAGGAACGCGGGCATCGTGCTGTCGCGGGAGCTGCTGCTGGAGCGGGTGTGGGGGTACGACTTCGAGGTCCGCAGTGACGTCGTGGACACGTTCGTGAGTTATCTGCGGCGCAAGACCGAGGCGGGCGGCGGGCCGCGGGTGATCCACACGGTGCGGGGCGTCGGTTTCGTGGTGCGGCCGTGAGGCTCTCGACCCGGATCGCGCTGTGGGCCGCCGCCGTGGTGCCGGTGCTGGTGGTGCTGGCCGGGTTGCTGCTGCTGCCGCTGGTCGGCCGGGACCTGCGCCACCAGCAGGACGCACGGCTGAACGACCGGGCGGCGGCCGTGCTGCCGGGGGTGCGCGCGCTGGTGGCCGCCGACAGCCGGGGCCGGCCCAAGGTGGAGCAGAACCAGCAGCGCAAGGTGCTGGACGCGGCGCTGGACTCTGGGGTGCGGGTGGCGGCGTCGGACGGCACCGTGCTGCTGGCCGTCGGCCCGCAGCCCGCCGACGAGCAGACCTTCCCCACCGCGCCGGGCGGGCCGGTCACCGTCCGGGACCAGGGCGCGGCCTGGCGGGTGCTGACCGTACGGGTCTCCGGCGGCGGCGCGGGCAGCGGCAGCGGTGGCGGCGGCACGCTGTGGGTCGTCGCGCCCGGCGGGCAGGCCGACAGCCAGACCGCGGCGGTGCGCCGGCGGGTCCTGCTGGTGGCGGCCGTCGCGGCGCCGGTGGCCGCGCTGATCGGCTTCGCGCTCGCCGAACGGGCCACCGCCCCGCTGCGCCGGCTCAGCCGGCGGGCGGCCGAGCTCGACCCGGCTCACACGCCCGCCGGAGGTACCGACGGGGCAGGCAGCGACGCGGCCAGGTTCACCGCGCAGCGCAGCGGGACCGCCGAGGTGGACGAACTCGCCGCCGCCCTGGCCCTGTTGCTCTCCCGCTACGACGAGCAGGCGCGGCGCACCGCCCAGGCGCTGGAGACCGCGCGGTCGTTCTCCTCCGCCGCCTCGCACGAGATGCGCACGCCGTTGATGAGTCTGCGCACCAACTTGGACGTGCTGGCCGCGCATCCGGACCTGCCGGCCGGTGAGCGGGCGGAGGTGGTGGCGGAGCTGGCGGACGACCACACCCGGCTGCTCGATCTGCTGACCGCGCTGGGCATGCTCGCACGGGGCGATCTGGTGGAGGTCGACTCGTTCGGGCCGGTGAACCTGGCCGAGCTCGTCGACGCGGCCGTGGCGGAGGCGCGGCGCCGTCACCCGGGGGCCGTGTTCGAGGCGGACGCCCCGCAGGAGGTGCGGGTGTTCGGGTGGGAGCCGGGGCTGCGGATCCTGCTGGCCAACCTGCTCGGCAACGCCGCCGTGCACGGGCGCGACGGGTCGGGGCCGGCCCGGGTGGCGGTGCGGCTGGCGGCCGACGGTGCGGGGGTGCTGCTGACCGTGGACGACGAGGGGCCGGGGGTGGAGCCGGGTGAGCGCGAGGCGGTGTTCCGTCGTTTCCACCGGCGGCGGGACAGCCCGGGCTCGGGGCTGGGGCTCACGCTGGTGGCGCAGCAGGCCGCGCTGCACCGGGGTGCGGTGCGGATCACCGTGCCGCCGGGCGGCAGCGGCTGCCGGGTGGAGGTCCGGCTGCCGGCGGTGGGGGCGGAGGCGCCGACGGTGGAGCTGCCGGTGTTGCGGGACTGGATCTCGGGGCCGGTTCCGGAAGGGGACCGGTTCCACAGGGAATCCACAAGAAGCCGTCCTACGCTCCCGGCGTCCGGCCGGTCCGGCCGGACGCCATCGGATTGAAGGGACGCCCATGCCCGCCAACCGCACGTCCGTCGGCCGCAAGGCCGCCGCCCTCGGTGCCCTCGCCCTCACCGGCTCGCTGCTGGCCGCCGTGCCCGCCCAGGCCGCCGAGCAGGGCGGCTCGCCCTCGGGCGCCCCGTCGGTGCGGGCGGTGCCGACCGGTGACGGCGCGAAGGCCGTCTGCAAGCGGCTGCCGAAGACCGAGGAGCGGGTCACCAAGGCCCTCGCCCGGCTCAACGGCGACGCCACCGTGGTCGGCTCGATCGCCCGCATGCAGCAGCGGGCCGCCAACGCCAAGACCGCCGGGCACACCGAGATCGAGAAGCTCCTCAACGACCGGGTCGCCGCCCGCAAGGCCCTGGTCATCACCTTGCAGACCCGGCAGAACGACCTGACGTCGGTGGCGACCTGGTGCGCCGCCCACAACCAGGGCGAGTCGAAGTGACCCGCCGTCCGGCCGGTGTCCGCGCGGCCGTCGCGGCGCTGGTTCTGGCCGGGGCGGCCCTGCTCACCGCGTGCGGGCCCGCCGGGCACGCGGACTCCGGCCAGGGGGCCGGTGCCGGGGCCGGTGCGGGGGCGGCCGACAGCAGCCAGGTCCAGGACCTCCAGCACAAGGTCGACGCCGCCGAGAGCGCCGCGGCCCAGGCCGACGCGGACGCGGCCGACGACGGCAACGGCTGACGACGGCCCCCGGGGTCCGGGCGGCGGCACGGCAGGTCCTCGTGACGGCCGCGCAGCCGCCCGGGCCCCCTTTTGTTGTTCGCGCTATTGTTGCGGTGCTTTTCGGTGCCGATACCCGCGGAGTCCGGCCGTTTCATTCCGGTGGCAGGTTGTCAAGGAATGCAAAGATTTCCAGGTTCTGCCAAGCCGGTATGACGGAGCGTCAAGACGGGAAAACGGCCGGGGTTCTGCGGCGGGGGCGGCTGCTAGCGTGCTGGTATGGATATTTTCACGCTGCCCCGGTTCGGGCTGGTCGTTCCGCCGGAGAATCCGGTCGCGGAGCCGGAGTTCCACCGGCTGATCGGGTCCGAGGTGAATGTGTACGCCACGCGTTTCCCGGTGACTCCGGAATTCGTGAAAACCACGATGGAGATGTACAACGAGGTGCTCCCGGACGTGCTCGCCACGTTCGGGCAGCTGCGTCTGGACGCGGCCGTGGTGGCGTGCAACGCCTCGCACTACCTGCTGGGGCCCGACGGCGACCAGGCGTTCCTCGCGCAGCTGTCGCAGCGGTTCGGCTTCCCCGTGATGTCCTCCTCGTCGGCGATCCTGGCGCTGTGTGAGCACCTCGGGGTGAAGCGGCTCACCCTGGTCTCCCCGTACGCGCCGTGGCTGACCGAGACGTCGCACGCGTTCTGGGAGCAGGCCGGGCTGACGGTCGACCAGATCGTCCTCGCGCCGGCCGGGACCCCGGTGGCGGGCGAGGAGGAGCGGTTCAACCCGTACGAGGTGACGACCGAGACCCTGCTGGGCCGGGTCCGTGCGGCCGGGCCGTCCGAGGACTCCGCCGTCCTGTTCACCGGCACCGGCATGTACACCCTGGCCGCCGCGGCCGAGCTCGCCCGCGAGGACACCCGGCGCACGCTGCTGACCTCCAACCTCGCCTCGGCGTGGTGGGTGCGGCGCACCGTGGGGGCCACCGCCGCGCCCGCGCACCCGCTGCTGCGGCGCCTGGAGGACCAGGGCGCCGCGTGAAGTCCCCGCTCGATCCCGCCGCACGTTCCCGCGCACGTTCCCAAGGAGGCGCCCGCCGTGGCCGTCAGCACTGAAGCACAGACGTCGGATTCGCTCGTGGCCGTGGTGAGCGGCGGCGCCTCCGGGATCGGGGCGGCCGCCGCGGCCGCGCTCCGCGCCCGCGGGGTGCGGGTCGCCGCCCTGGACCTGAAGCCCGAGGAGGTCGCCGCCGACGTGGTGGGGATCGCCTGCGACGTGTCCGACGACGCGTCGGTGCGGGCGGCGGTCGCGGAGGTGGTGGCGCGGTTCGGGCGGATCGACGTCCTGGTCAACAACGCCGGCATCGCCGCCCAGGGCACGGTCGCGGACAACTCCGACGAGGAGTGGCTGCGGGTGCTGGACGTGAACGTCGTCGGCATGGTGCGCCTGGCCCGGGCCGCGCTCCCCCACCTGCGCGAGTCGCCGGCCGCGGCGATCGTCAACACCTGCTCCATCTTCGCGCTGACCGGGCTGCCGGCCCGGGTCCTGTACTCGGCGTCCAAGGGGGCGATCCACTCGCTGACCCTGGCGATGGCGACCGACCACATACGCGAGGGCATCCGGGTCAACGCCGTCGCCCCCGGCGCCGTCGACACCCCGTGGATCGCCCGGGTGCTGGCGAAGACCGAGGACCCGGCCGCCTCGCGGGCCGCGCTGAACGAGCGCCACCCGTCGGGGCGGCTGGCGCGGCCCGAGGAGGTCGGCGAGGCCATCGCCTTCCTGGCGCTCTCCGCCACCGACACCACCGGGACGGTTCTGCCCGTCGACGGCGGCCTGCACGCGCTGCGGATGCAGTAGTCCCCTCGGCAGTACCCCTCGGCACCTGAACCTCCGGCCCTGACGGCATCCCCCCACGACCGCCGCTCAGGGCCCAGCCATGGCCCCGTCCGTCGCCCCGCCCGCTCCCCCGGTTCACGCACCCCGTCCAGCCCGGACTTGACCCTCACATTAATGGAAAGGTTTCAGCATCCCGTCATGAGGAGCACCGAGCCCACCGTCGGCACCGCCGCCCCCGCACCCCCCGCCCCCGACCCGGCACCTGACGCGCCCTCGGCCAGGGAGCCGAAGCTGCCAATGCCGGCGCTGCTCGCGCTGGCCGTCGCCGTGTTCATCACCAGCCTCACCGAGACGCTGCCCGCGGGCCTGCTGCCCGCGATGAGCGACAGCCTGGGCACCAGCGAGTCGGCCGTCGGCCAGACCGTCACCATCTACGCGCTGGGGACGGTGCTGACCACCATCCCGCTGTCCGCGGCCACCGCCGGCTGGCGCCGCAAGCGCCTGCTGCTGACCGCCATGGCCGGCTTCGCCGTCGCCAACACCGTCACCGCCCTGTCGGGCAACTACCCGCTCACCCTGGTCGCCCGGTTCGTCGCCGGCGTCGCCGCCGGCCTCGCCTGGGCGCTGCTGGCCGGCTACGCCCGCCGCATGGTCGCCCCCCAGCAGGAGGGCCGGGCGATCGCGATCGCCATGGCCGGGATCCCGGTCGCCCTGTCACTGGGGGTGCCGGCCGGCACCTTCGTCGGCAAGGTGGTCTCCTGGCAGGCCGCCTTCCTCGCCATGACCGTGCTGACCGCGGCGCTGCTGGTGTGGATCACCGCGGTCGTGCCGGACTACCCCGGGCAGCAGGCCGGCGGCAAGATCCCCGTGCGCACGACGCTGCGCGTGCCGGGGGTGACGCCGGTGCTGTTCGTGATGCTGGTCTTCGTGCTGGCCCACACCCTCCTGTACGCCTACATCGCCTCCTTCCTGGACGACATCGGCCTGGGCGACCAGACGGACGCGACGCTGCTGGTGTTCGGCGTCGCCTCGCTGGTCAGCATCTGGGTCGTCGGCACCTACATCCAGGGCCACCTGCGCACCCTGACCATCGCCAGCACCCTGCTGGTCGGCGCGGCGGTGGCGCTGCTGGGCGCCTTCTCCGGCACCCACGCCCTGGTCTACGTCGCGGCCGCCCTGTGGGGGCTGGGCTGGGGCGGGGTGCCCACCCTGTTGCAGACCGCCGCCGGACAGGCCGGCGGGGAGGCCGCGGACGCCGCCCAGGCCATCCTGGTGGTGCTGTGGAACGTCGCGATGGCCGGCGGCGGCATCATCGGCGGTGTGCTCCTGGACGCCGTCGGGGCCTCGCCGTTCCCGTGGACCGTGCTGGGGCTGCTCGCCCCGGTCCTGCTGGTCGTGCTCGCCGCCCGTGCGCACGGGTTCCCGGGCCGGCAGGCGGGCGGGGCGAGTTGAGTTGACCGCTCCCCCGGCCCGCAGCGGGTCGGGCGGGGCAGGCCGAAGGCCGCGCGGGGTGCTGGTGGTGGGAACACCACGAGCACCCCGCGCGGCCTTCGCCGTTGCCTGGAAGCCTTGGCGAGGATGCGCCGACCAGCCTGCGGGAGGGGGAAGTTGGCGGCACCGAGCGGCCGAGGGCGCCGGACGGGCGGCGAGGACGGGCCGGCGAGGACGGGCCGGCGGGGCGGGAGGAGCCGGGGCGCAGCGAGCCGGCCGCCAGTTGCGGAGAGGGCGGGAGGATGAGCGAAAAGGCGAGCAGGGACGGGAAGTTGATGGCCGGGGTGCGGGAGGAGCCGGGCGCACAGCAAGCCGGCCGCCCGTTGCGGAGGCGGCGGGCGGCCGGGGAGGACGGGTGAAAGGGCAAGCGGGGCCGGGCAGTTGAGGGCCGGGCCGGAAACGCCAAGGAGGCTCCCCGGCGGGCGGGGTGGGACCCGGGTGGGTCCCACCCGGCCGCCGGGGAGCCTCGTCGGCCGCCCGGGGAGGGGTCTGGTGTCGCCGGTCAGGCGTTGTAGCCGCCGTCGACGGCGATGCCGGTGCCGGTGACGTAGCGGCCGCCGGGGCCGGCCAGGAAGGCGACGGCGGCGGCGATGTCCTCGGCCTCGCCGAAGTGGCCCAGGGCGGTGATGCCGCGCTGGAAGTCGCCGGCCTCGCCGTCGGCCGGGTTCATGTCGGTGTCGATCGGGCCCGGGTCGACGGTGGTGACGGCGATGCCGCGGGGGCCGAGCTCGCGGGCGAGGGCCTTGGTGAAGCCGATCAGCGCGGTCTTGGCGGTGGCCTGGAGGACGAAGTTCTCGCCGGGCACGTGGCCGTTGAAGCAGGAGCCGACGCTGATGATCCGGCCGCCCTCGCTCATTTGCCGGGCGGCGGCCTGGGCGCCCAGGACGATCGCCTTGACGTCCACGGCGAGGACCCGGTCGAGGTGTTCGGGGGTCACCTCGTCCAGCGGGCCGTAGGCGAGGAAGCCGGCGTTGTTGACCAGGATGTCGATGCGGCCGAGCTCGCGCACGGTCTGCTCGACGGCGTCGGCGGCGGTGGTGGCCTCGGTCAGGTCGGCCTGGATGACCAGGGCGGTGCCGCCGTCGGCCTCGATCTGCTTGGCCACCTCGCGCGCCTGGTCCTCGGCCTGGACGTAGGTGATGGCCACCGACGCGCCGGCGGCGGCCAGGCGCTTGGCGATCGCCGCGCCGATGCCGCGGCTGCCGCCGGTCACCAGGGCCACCTTGCCGGTCAGGTCGTTGCTCACGATGTCTCCTCCGATGGACGTGGACGTCTTGCTGTTCGTCATGACGGGATACTGGAACCTTTCCATTAATGTGAGGGTCAAGTCGGATGGTCCGACACGTGAACGGGCTGGAGTGCCATGCGAATTGGCGAACTGTCACAGCGCACCGGGACCTCGCGGCGGCTGTTGCGCTACTACGAGGAGCAGGGGCTGATCTTCTCCGCCCGGCAGGCCAACGGGTACCGGGACTACGACGAGGCGTTCGTCGACCGGGTGTTGCAGATCCGCGGTCTGCTGGCCGCGGGGCTGCCGACCCGGATCATCCGGCAGATCCTGCCCTGCCTGAGCAAGCCCTCCACCATCCACTTCGAGGAGGCCACCCCCGAGATGCTGGCCACGCTCGAACAGGAGCGTGACCGCATGACCCAGCGCATCCGGTGCCTTCAGCGCAACCGCGACGCGGTCTCCGAGTACCTCGCCGAGGTGCGCCGCCGGCAGGCCGAACCCTCCGTGCTGGACGCGCTGGACGTCGTGGGCGCGGGCGCCGCGTCAGGAGGCCGCGGCCACGCCGCCGTACTGGACGGGGTTTGACAGGGCGACGCCGTGGCTGGTCACGTCGATGACCATGCGGTCGCCGTCGGTGAGCTGGAAGCCGTCGTGGAAGCTGCTGCGGTCGGCGCCGGTGAGCACGTAGTTGACCAGGCCGGGGCGGCGCAGCGCGGGGAAGGAGAAGAGCCGTTCGGTCAGCTCCTCGACGGTGAAGTAGAGGGAGTCGGAGCCGATTTCGAACTTGCCCTCCCAGGCGGTGGCGCCGTCGCGTTCGATGGCGACGCGGCCGGTGGCGGCGCGGGGCGGCTCGCCGAGGAACAGGTGCGGGGAGATGGCGGTGTCGCAGAGCTTGCCGGTGGGGGTGTAGCCGGGGTCGATGCGGTGCAGGCCGATGTCGCACAGGTCGTTGCCGAAGGTGTAGCCGGCGTAGTGGGGGGTGCCCTCGTCGTCGTTGACGTAGACGAGGACGATCTCGGCCTCCTCGATCAGCCAGACCGGTTCGGCGGGGACGACCAGGGGCTGGCCGGGGGTGCGCAGCCAGGAGCCGAGGCCCTTGAAGAACCACTTGGGCAGCGGCGGCTGGTCGCCGTGGGCGACGATGGCCGCGGACTTGGACTTGTGGGTGCCGAGGAAGCCGCTGACCAGGGCGGTGCCGGGGCCGGTGGTGGGCAGCAGCGGGGGCAGCGGGCGCAGTTCGGGGTCGCCGGCGGTGACGGTGAGGGTGTCGGCGGCCTCGGTGAGGGCGGTGACGGCCTCGGGGCCGGCGTCGGTGAGGACGGCGGCGAGCAGGCGGCCGTCGGGGACGTGGTGGAGGGTCTGGGGCTCGCCGGGGGCGGTGGTGCCGAGGCTGACGTAGCGGCGGCCGCGGTACTCGTACTCGCTGATGGTGGTGGACATGGGGTGGTGGACCTCCGGTGGTCTCGGGTGGTCGGTGGGCGGGGTCAGACGCGTCCGGTGAGCGCCGCGGTGGCGGGTGCGGGGCGGGCGGCGGGCGGGACGAGGTCGTCGAGGACTTCGGCGATGCGGTCCAGGGACGCCTTGATCCAGGGCAGTTCGAGTGGGGTGTCGGCGGTGAGCGCGGCCGTGCGTTCGGCTTCGCTCTCCCCGTACAGGCGGCTGGTGGCGATCCGGATGCGCAGGTGGTGGTCGGCTTCGCCGAAGGCGCTGCCGGGGAGCAGGCCGACGCCGTAGCGCTGCGCGAAGAGGGCGGCCAGCTCCCCGGCCCCGGACACCCCGTGCGTTTCGACGAGGTGGTCCCGGAGCGGCTCGAAGCTCGGGTAGAGGTAGGAGGTGGCGCGTACGGGGGTGAGTTCGGCGCCGGCGGCGGTGAGGTGGCGGGCCACCTCGCGCACGATCTGTTCGTGCAGGCGCCGGGCGGCGGCGACGTAGGCGCGGACCTCCTGCGGTTCGGTGAAGGCGTAGGCGGCGGCGTCCTGGACGGGCGCGGCGGTGGAGGACCAGAGCTGGCTGGCGACGGCCTCCAGCCGTCCGTACAGGGCGCGGCCGAGCGGGCCTTGGGGCAGGCGGGCGACCCCGGTGCGCCAGCCGCCGAGTGCCAGGTTCTTGGTCAGCCCGGTGGTGACGACGGTGCGTTCGGGGGCGAAGGCGGCCGGGGAGGGGGCCGGGTGGGTGTCGCGGTCGTAGACCAGGTCGCAGTAGATCTCGTCGGAGACGACGACCAGGTCGAGTTCGCGGACGGCCTGGCCGAGCCGGTGCAGGGTGTCCGGTTCGGCGATGGTGCCGGTGGGGTTGTCGGGCAGGGTGACGATGACGCAGCGCGGGTCGCGGCCGGCGGCGCGGGCGGCGGTGACGGCGGTGCGCAGCGCGTCCGGGTCGGGCACGCCGCCCTGGCCGGGGAGGGTGGGGACGTGGATCGGGTGGGCGCCGGCCAGGCGGGCCTGGGCGGCGTAGCTGACCCAGCTGGGCACGGGTACGACGACGTCTCCGCCGATGGCGAGCATCAGGGCGAACAGCAGGGGTTTGCTGCCCGGTCCGCACAGCACCAGGTCGGGGTCGGTGTCCAGGCCGCGCCGGCCCCAGTAGTCGGCGGCGGCGGCGCGCAGGGCCGGGTGGCCGGCGACCGGGCCGTAGGCGTTGCGGCCGGCGGCGCGGGCGAGGCGTTCCTTGAGGGCGGGCAGGACGGGCAGGCCGATCTCGCCGCTGGCCAGGGACAGGACCTGTTCGCCGGCGCGGCGCCGGCGTTCCAGTGCCTCGTCGGCGGCCAGGGTCGCCGACTTCGTCACCGGCACGGGTTCGGGCATGGTGGGCTCCAACGGGTCGGGCGGCGGGTCGGGCGGCGGGGTCGGGCGGTGGGACGGCGGGCGGGTCGGGCTGTGGGGCGGGCCGCGGTGTGGGGACCGCGGTTTCGGGCGCCGGGCCGCCCCGGCCGGGGGACGCCAGGGCGGTGCCGGGTGCTGCGGGTGCCGTGCGGTGGTGCCGGTGGTGCTGGGTGGTGCGGCCGGGCGCCCGGTCGGGGGGATTGCCGGGCGCCCGGAGCGGGCGGGCCGTCAGCCGGTGGCGTAGCGGCGGCGCAGTTCGATCTTGCGGACCTTGCCGGTGAGGGTCTTGGGCAGGGCCGTGACCACCTCCAGCCGCTCGGGCAGGAAGCGGGCGTCCTGGCCGGCGCCCAGCAGGTGGGCGCGCAGTTCGGCCAGGTCCGGGGCGCTGTCCCCGCGGGCGACGACGACGGCGAGGATCGGGTCGTCGATGTGCCCGGTGGGGCCGACGATCGCGGCCTCGGTCACCTTGGGGTGGGCGGCGATGACGGACTCCAGTTCGGCCATCGGCAGGACGATGCCGTCGCGCATGATGGCGTCCTTGGCGCGGCCCAGGACGCGGATGCCGCCGCGGCCGTCCTCGCGGGCGACGTCGCCGGTGTCGAACCAGCCGTCGGCCATCACGTCGGCGTCGAAGACGTCCTGCTGCTTGAAGTAGCCGAGGGCCTGGGAGGCGCCGCGCACCCGCAGTTTGCCGACCGAGGCGCGCTGGGTGGGGTCCTGGCAGGCGTCGATGCGGATCTCCATGGAGTCGATCGGCCGGCCGTGGCTGTGTGCCGCCCAGTCCTGGTTGTAGTCGAGCCGGCTGATGGTGACCGGCCCGAACTCGGACATCCCCCACACCGAGTAGGTGCGGGCGCCGAAGGTGTCGCGCAGTTCGTCCACCAGGTTCTGGAGGACGGGGGCGGCGCCGGTGATGGTGTGGCGCAGGCTGGACACGTCGTGCGGGTCGGCCTGCTGGGCGGCGGCCACCCCGGTGAGGGTGGGCGGCGGCCCGTAGATCAGCGTGGCGCCGTAGCGCTCGACCAGGTCGAGCAGGCCGACGTGGTCGGGGCCGTCCTGGAAGGCGATGGTGCCGCCGAGCATCACGGCGGCCAGCACCCCCTGGCCGAAGCCGGAGTAGTGCACCAGGGGGGTGGTGACCGCGGCGACCAGGTCGTCGCGCAGCAGGAAGGTGTCCACGTAGCCGCGCACGCCGGAGTGGACGGTGTTCTGGCTGTGCACCACGCCCTTGGAGAAGCCGGTGGTGCCGGAGGTGAACAGCACCACGAACGGCTCGTCGGGGCGCAGTTGGCGGCCGACCAGGTCGCCCATGCGCCGCTTCTCCCAGTGCTCGGAGACGAAGTGGTCGTGGAAGTCGACGGCGCCGGCCGGGGCGTGGCCGTCGAGGACCACGACGTGGTCCAGCGCGGTCTCGGAGCGCAGTTCGACCAGGGCCTCGGCGAGCGGGTAGCCGTCGTACTCGGCGACCGTGATGATCACGCGGGCCTCGGTGAGGGCGAGCCGGTGGCGCAGCTCCTCCTCCTGGCAGACCGGGGCGATGGGGCAGATGATCGCGCCGGCCGCCATGCAGGCGAACATCAGCGGGACCATCTCCCAGCGGTTGGGCAGTTGGACGGCGACGACGTCGCCGCGCTGCACGCCCAAATCGAGCAGGGCGCCGGCGAACCGGTCGGTCAGGCGGGAGAGTTCGGCGTAGTCGAGGGTGTCGGTGCGGGCCTCGTCGAGGCGGCGGCCGGCGACGGCGAGCTTGCGCGGGCGTTCGCGGGCCTGGCGGCGCAGGTCGTCCAGGAAGGTCTCGTCGCGCCACCAACCGCGGCGGCGGTACTCGGCCAGTCTGTCGGCGGCCGAGGCGGGGGTACTCATCGGTGAAGCTCCTGGCGGCGGGCGGCGAGCAGTTCGGGCAGCGGGTTGCCGGGGCGGGCGGCGGCGATCTCCAGCAGGTCGCGGGTGTTGAGCCGGACCCGGTCGGCGACCCAGTCGAAGACCCACTGCTTGCGGGCCTCGGCGCCGAGGTCGAAGGGGACGACGCGGGTGACGGCCAGGGCCGCGGAGCCGGCGCCGCCGATGTTGGCGATGACGCCGGGGACCAGGACGGTGCCCTGGGCGGCGACCTTCTCCTTGGCCTCGGCGCTGGAGGCGAGGTTGGCGCCCTCGACCACGACGCGGGCGCGCAGCCGGTGGGCGTTCTCGGCGTTGAGGGCGTACTTCTGGGCGGCCAGGACCAGCAGGTCGGCGTCGACGTCGAGCCAGGCGTCGCTCTCGCGGCTGACGGTGACGTGCTGGGGCAGGCGGCTGTGGTCGATGCGGCCGAACTCGTCGGTGATGGCGACCAGGTCGGCCACCGGGAGGCGGTCGGCGCTGATGGTGCCCTGGACGTCGGCGACGGCGACGATGACGTGGCCGCGCTCCTCCAGGAAGCGGGCGACGGCGCGACCGACGGCGCCGAAGCCCTGGATGGCGACCTTGGCCGGCTCGGTGCGTCCGCCGGCCTCCAGGGCGGTGAGCGCGGCGACGCCGACGCCGTGGCCGGTGCAGTCGATCAGCGGCTCGTAGTAGGTGCGCCAGTCGATCGGCATGTCGGGGGCGCCGAGGCGGTAGCGGGGGTCGTAGCCGGCCTCGTCGAAGAAGACGGCCCGGTCGGCGGGGGTGACGCCCATGTCGATGCCGAGGTGGATGCCGCCGTGCAGCAGTGGCTTGACGGTGCGTCCGAAGGTGCGGAAGGTCTGTTCGCGGTTGGCGCCGTCGGCGTTGGTGTCGGTGGCGACGATGCCGGCCTTGGCGCCGCCGATGCGCAGGCCGGCCAGGGTGAACTTCTCGGTCATGTCGCGGGCGAGGCCGGCGACCTCCTCCTCACTGACGGCGGTGGTCATCCGGGTGCCGCCCATGGCCAGGCCGTCGACGAGGGTGTCGACGACCACCCAGCCCTTGATCGGGGCGCCGCTGCCGTTGAGGTGCACGGTGAACGCGGGCTGGTGCGGGTCTTCCAGGTCACTCATGTCAAGTCCTTGGGTACGTAGGGTGGTTCACCGGTCCGGAAGGTGGGCGCTGGCGGCGGCGGGGTCACTGGTAGAGCTGCGCGAAGCCGCGCAGGATCTCCAGGCCGTCGCTGCGGAACTCCAGGTGGGCCTGGGCGCCGTAGACGCGACCGTCGTCGGAGCGCAGGAACTCCACGGGGGCGTGTTCGGAGCGGCCGATGGAGCGGAAGCCGGCCGGTGCCTCCTGGAGGTAGAGGGTGTGGCGGTGGAAGACCGTCACGGTCGGCTTCACGTGGGTGAACAGCGGGTCCTCGGTGTCGACCTGGACCTCGTAGCCGCCGACGCGCTGCGGGCCGTCGGCCAGGCGGCCGCCATTGGCGACCGCGATGATCTGCATGCCGCCGCAGATCCCGAAGACCGGGATGTCGGCGCCCATGACGAGGTCGACGAGCGGCTTGTAGAAGTCCTGGTCGTAGGCCCGGACCTTGGTGCCGCTCAGCACGACGGCCTGGTAGCCGGCGAGGCTGGCGGGGACGGAGGCGGCGGTGACGGCGTCGGTGTCGGAGCCGAGGTCCTCGAAGCGCTTGCGCAGCTGCGGGAGGGACAGGGTTCCGTTGTTGACGACCAGCACGCGGGATCGCGCCATGGGGGTGCTCCTCAGGTTCGCGTGATGAGGGTGCCGGTGCGGGCGTCGAGCAGGTCGGTGACGCTGGCGCTGCCCAGGACGACCCGTTCGACTCCGCCGTCCAGGGCCTCGCCGGCGGCGCGCAGTTTCTTGCGCATGCCGCCGGTGGCGCCCTTGTCGCGGAAGGCGGCGGCGTCGGCGGCGCTGATCCGCCGCACCGGTTCGCCGTCGATGAGCAGGTGGGCGACGTCGGTGACCAGGACGAGGTCGGTGGCGCCGGCGGCGCCGGCGATCGCGGCCGCGGCCCGGTCGGCGTCGTTGTTGACCTCCTGGCCGGCCGCGTTGCGGGCCAGCGGGGTGACCAGGTAGGCGTGGCCGGGCTGGAGGTTCTTCAGCGGGGCGGGGTCGACGCCGGTGATCGGGCCGACCAGGTTGTCGAGTTCGACGAGCTGCTTGTCGCGCCACCACCAGCGCTCGCCCGGGCCGGCCTGGACCAGGCCGTCGCTGCCCAGCAGGCGCTCGGCAGTGATGCCGCGGGCCTTCAGGCGGGCGAAGACGTCCTCGGCGAGGGCGGCGCTGACGGTCTTGATGTCGGCGATGACCTCGGGGGTGGTCCAGCGGCTCTGGTTGCCGTAGCGGTCGCGCAGGATCGCCGAGGGCTCGCTGTAGCGGGGGTTGAGCTCGCGCAGCGGCTTGGACCAGCCGTGGACGAGGATCAGCGGGTGGCGGCGGCCGTGTTCGGCCAGGTCGTCCCACCAGGTGCCGTCGAGGCCGTCCAGGCAGCTGCCGCCGAGCTTGACCACGGTGGGGGTCGGGTTGCCGGTCATACCGGCATCACCGGGTGCATGGTCAGGCCGGTCTCCTCGGGCAGGTGGAAGCGCAGGTTGGTGGCCTGGACGGCCTGGCCGGCGGCGCCCTTGATGAGGTTGTCGAGGGCGGCGAGGACGACGATGCGCCCGCCCTCCTCGTCGTGCATGACCGTCACGTCGCAGTAGTTGGAGCCGAGGACGGCCTGCGGGTCCGGGACCGGGATGAGGGTCTCGGTGTTGCGGCGCACCCGGACGAAGCGGTGCTCCTTGTAGAAGCGGGTGTAGGCGCGCTGGAGTTCACGCTGGTCGACGGTGTCGTCGGTGAACACGTAGGAGCTGGTGAGCAGGCCGCGCACGTGCGAGACGCCGTAGGCGGACATGGTCAGCGAGTCGATCCGCCCGGCGGTGGCGCCGGCGGGCTTGGCGCGGGCCAGGAAGTCGGCGACCTCACCGGCGTGGCGGTGCCCGGTGGGGGCGTACGGGGCGATCGCGCCGCTGCGGAACGGGTGCAGGTCGGCGGTGCGCAGGTGCAGGCCGCCACCGCTGGAGCCGGACTTGCCGTCGACGACCACGGTCTTCAGGTGCAGGCCCAGGCCCAGGGTCAGCGGTGCCAGGCCCAGGGTGAGGGAGGTGGCGTAGCAGCCGGGCAGGGAGATCAGCTCGGCGTCGGCGAGCTGGTCCTTGATCAGCTCCGGGACGCCGTAGACGAACCGGTCGGCGAGGTCGGTGCGACGCTTGACCTTGGGGTACCACCGGTCGTGGAGCTCGGGGGTGCGGATGCGGAAGGCACCGCTGAGGTCGACGATGGCCGGGACCTTGTCGGCCAGCAGTTCGGCGAGCTGCGCCGAGACCGGGGCCGGGGTGGCCAGGAAGAGGACGTCGACCTTGTCGGCGACCTCCTCGGTGACCGGCTGGACGGTCAGGCCGAGGTCGAGGCGCAGGTTGGGGTGGAGTTCGGCCGGGCGCCGGCCGATGTTGGAGGAACCGCCCAGGAACGTCAGTTCGAGGTCGGGGTGCTGGGTGATCAGCCGGATCAGTTCGCCGCCGGCGAGCCCGGAGGCTCCGACGACTCCTGCTCGGATCATGCTATGAGCTCCTGCACGTACGAGGCGATGGCGGTGGGGATGTCCGCGCCGGTGGTGGAGGCGACGCCCTTGAAGGCGGGGGCGTGGTTGACCTCGTTGACGACGAGGCCGTCGTCGGTGCGGAACAGGTCGACGCCGTAGATCCCGGCGCCGAGTTCGTTGACCACGGCGTCCACGATCTTCACGACCTCGGGGTCGTGGGCGATGGCGCTGCTGCGGTTGCCGAGGGCGGCGTTGCTGCGCCAGTCGGTGCCGGCGCTGGTGAACTCGGCGGCGGCGACGATGTCGTGGCCGGCGACCAGGCAGCGCACCGAGGAGCCGCCGGCCAGGAACGGCTCGACCAGGCAGGCCTGTTCGAAGGCGTGGCCGAGGTCCTCGACGTAGTCGTAGACGGACTGGGCGGTGTCGGTGTCGCGGATCAGGGTGACCCGCTTGCCCATGCCGCCGAAGATCGGCTTGAGGACGACGGGGACGCCGAGTTCCTCCAGCGCCTTCTCGAAGTCCTTGCGGGACAGCACGAGGCGGAAGTCCGGTACCGGGACACCGGCGTCGCGCAGCACGGTGCGCAGGACGGCCTTGTTCTCGCAGGCGTTGATGGCCCGGGCGGTGTTGAGGACCGGGATGCCGGCGGACTCGGCGAGGGTGGCGACCAGGCCGCCGCGGGTGTAGCTGCGGCTGCGCACCAGGAGCGCGTCGTAGGACTGCACGGCGGGGGCGCCGGGGTCGCCGAGGCACAGCGACTCGTCGTTGATCCAGTCGACGTGCAGGCCCAGCGCCGGGGCGGCCTGGATCAGCTGGCGTTCCTCCCAGCTGATCCGGTCGGCGACGATGGCGACGTTCTTGGGCATCTCACTGGCCCCAGTCGCGCAGCTGGACCTCGACCATCTGCAGGGACAGCTGGCCGTCGCGGACGTCCTCGACGCGCAGGGTGAGCATGCACTCGGGGCAGGAGAGGGTCTCGCCCTGGACCATCGGCGGGACGGTCAGGTCGGTCTCGCACTCGGGGCAGACGCCGGTCAGGGTGGCGGTGGACATGCGGGAACTCCGGTTCGTTGTGGTGTGCGTGGCGTGTGACGGGCCGGCTCAGACGGCTCGTGCACGGTGGTGCGGGATGGTGCACGGTGGTGCGGGGTGGGCTCAGGCGGCTGGGAGCTCAGGCGGCCTGGAACTCGATGGCGGCCTTGCGGATCGCGTCGCGGTCCAGCAGCGGGGCGCCGGCCTCGATCTGGCGCTCGACCAGCCACGGGGTGAAGGCCTCGACGTCGACGAAGACGCCGGACTCGGCCAGTGCCCACTTGACCAGGGCCGGGGTGAGGCGGGTGCGGACCAGCAACTCGCGGGAGTTGCCGACGAGTTCGGCCGGCAGCGTCTCGTAGGCCTCGGGGTGGGTCAGCTGGCCCGGCAGCTCGTAGGCGAAGGAGTGCGGGGTGGTGGGGCCGGACTGGAACGCCTCGCCGAGGCCGGCGCCCTTGAGCGCGATCCGGGACAGCTCGGTGAGGTGGGAGAGGTTGAAGCGGGTGTCGCCGTAGATGACCCGCAGCGAGGTGAGCAGTTCGGCCAGCGGGGCGTTGCCGCCGCGCTCGCCGATGCCGCCGACCGTCGCCGAGATCCACTGGGCGCCGGCGCGCACGGCGGCCAGGGAGTTGGCGACCGCCATGCCGAGCATGTTGTGCGAGTGGATCTCGATCTCGGAGCCGTCGATCGCGGTGAGGTCCGCGATGACGTCCTGCATCTGCCAGGGCGACAGGTAGGCGACGGTCTCCGCGAGGCGGAAGCGGTCGGCGCCGGCCTCGAAGCCCGCGGTGACGTAGGGGACGAGGCGCTCGGCGGGGGTGCGCGCGCCGTCCTCGCCGCTGAAGGTGACGTGGAAGCCGCGGTCCTTGGCCTGCGAGATCGCCGAACGGGCCAGCGTGTTCAGGAACTTGGCGCTGGGCGAGCCGAGCTTGAGCTTGGCGTGCTGCTCCGAGGTGGGGATGGAGTACATGACGTGGTGCACGCCCAGGCGCTCGGCCTCGTCCAGGGCGGTGGCGACCTGCTGGCGGTCGCGCACGACCACGAGCGTCATGCTGCGCTCGGGGGTGACGGCCTCGTGGGTGGCGAGGACGAGGTCGGCGTCCTTGGAGTTCGGCCCGGCGACCATGCCGACCTCGACCAGGTCGACGCCGGTCTTCACCAGCAGGTCGGCGATCGCGGCGGCGTCCCGGGGGCCGAATTCGACACCGGCCATGTGGGCGGAGTCCCGCAGGGTGGCGTCGGATATGTGGGGAAGTCTCGGGAGGCTTTCCTGGTGCTCTGTCACTGGCATTGCGTTCCCTCCTCCTGAATCCGGGAAGGTCTTTCCCGGATCGCGGTGCGGTGCGCTCTGTCGACCATCCTGGACGGCCCTGACCTGGTCGGGCAACGCTTTCCGGCCGGGAGTTTGTCAAGGACTGTCAGCGGACGTCATCGACGGTGGACGGTGGCAAATCTTCTCGGATTTCGGGGACGGCCGGCCCTGGAAAGCGCTGCGGACGGCTACGATGTGCGGGCACGCAGGATTTCGGCGGCCGCCCGAAATCCGGGTGGTGCGGAATTCCGGGTGGCCGGCGCGAGCGGCCGGGAAATGTCGAAATGTCGCGGGGTTTCTCAGCCGCGGCCGAGGCGGTAGCCGACGCCGTGCACCGTGATGATCCACTTGACGCCGAGTTTGGCCCGCAGGTTGCTCACGTGGGTGTCGATGGTGCGGCTGGAGGCCGCCCAGGTGGTGTCCCACACCCGGGCCATCAGCTCCTTGCGCGACAGCACGCTCTTCGGGTCGGCCGCCAGGGTGTGCAGCAGGTCGAACTCCTTGGCGGTGAGGATCACCGGCCGGCCGTGCAGGGACACCTCGCGGGTGGTGCCGTCGATGTGCAGCGGGCTCAGCGAGATGGTGTGCGCGGCCTGCGGCCGCGGATGGGTGCGGCGCAGCACGGCCTCGATGCGGGCGAGCATCTCGCGGATGCCGCAGGAGGCCACCACGCAGTCGTCCGCTCCGGCCTGGAGGGCCAGGACGCGGTCGAGTTCGGTGTCGCGGGTGGCGATGGAGATGATCGGCTTGTCGCCGCTCCTGCGCAGCAGGCGGCAGACCTCCAGGCCGTCGATGTCGGGCAGGTCGAGGTCGAGCAGGACCAGGTCCGACTGGTGGTGCGCGGTGAGCGCCTGGGCGCCGGTCTCCACGCTGCTCGCGGTGTAGCCCTGGCGTTGCAGGTGGCGCACCCGGGTCTCGGCGGTGGCGGCGTCGCCTTCGACCACCAGGACGGAGAGGGCCGGCGCCCCGGTGGCGGGGGTTCCGGTGGCGGGGGCTCCGGTGGCGGGTAAGCCGGTGCCGGGGGTGCCGGGGGCGGGTAAGGCGGCGCCGGCGGGGCGGTGGGCGGGGGCCGTGGTGGCCGGTGTGCGGTGTGCGGGTGCGGTGTTCCACGGTCGGTGCGCGGCCGGCGCCGCCGGTCTGGGCCGCTGGGTCGTCGTCTGGACCATTGCCATTGCTGCTCACCCGTTCTTCTGCCAGTGGGGTGTTCGTCGGGACCGTGCGGTGTCCGGACCCGCCCCGACCAGGCGCTGATTCAAACATACACTCAAGTCCGTTTCATAGCTACGGACTAAAGATGTATCAGGGTTCACCAATCGCGGGCGCGCTGTGTTTGGATGGACGGACAACGATGACCAGCCATGCAACAAGGTCGATGCGCCTGGAGGCCTCGTGCGCCACCCCTCGGACGAAGCAACACCCCCCGTTCCGCGGCGCGTTCGCGACAAGGAACGCACCCGCCGGCGCGTGTACGCCTCGGCCGTGGCCCTGTTCAGCCGCCAGGGGTACGCGGACACCTCCGTCGCGGAGATCGCGGAGCACGCGGGCATCGGACGCGGCACCTTCTTCGACTACTTCCCGCGCAAGGAGTGCCTGATCAGCGCCTGGGCCCAGGAGCGCGCGCGCAAGCTGACCTGCCGTCTGACCCCGCGGCTGGAGGGCGCGGCCAACGCCGCCGAGGCGCTGCGCGCCTGTATGTCCACCCTCAGCGACCTCAACGAGGAGGAGCCGGAGCTGAGCGCGGCGATGCTCACCGCCTGGATCGAGACCGGCCGCCTGCTCACCCAACGCCCTTACGTGGGCGTGGTGTTCACCGACATCGTCGAGCGGGGCCGGGCCCGGGGCGAGATCCGCACCAGCGTCAGCTCCGAGCTGATCGGCGAGACGCTGCGCGACCTGTACGTCGGCGCGCTGCACCGCTGGACGCACCCGGACCCGGACGGGCGGCGCAGCCGGCTGGACGTCGAACTACAGCTGGCCGTCAGCCTGTTGCTGCACGGCCTGGACCCGGCACCGGCACCCGCGGACTGACCCCCGCCCGCCCGCGGCCCGGCCGGGAGCGCGGCCGACCGACCGGGGCCGACCAGGCGTGACGGCGCACTGATGTGCCGTCACATCCGGTCGGCCTCCGCCGTGTTCACTCCCACAACCGTCGCACTTCGGCCACACTTCGGCCATCTCAGCGGCTGAGAAAAGCTGTTCTCTTTTAGCAATGCTGGGGTCAAACTTGACCGTCAGTGTAACTTTGGATTCCGCTAGTCCAAGGGCGCCGCCATCCCCACGGCACCGCCAGCCCTACGGCACCACCAGCCCCACGGCACCACCAGCCGCACGGCACCCGCTTCCCACGGGCAGCTGAAACGCCCTCCTCATCGGTCGGATCGAGCTAGAGGTTGGACCATCCCATGACGCACTCGAAAGACGTCCCTTCCACCCCCGTCGCCGTCATCGGCCTCGGGTGCCGCTTCCCGGGCGCGGACGGGCCGGCACAGTTCTGGGACAACCTGCTGGCCAACACGGACTCGGTGACCCCGGTCCCCGCCGAACGGTTCGACATCACGGCCGACTACGCGCCGCACTCCGGCACCCTCGGCAAGACGGCCTCGCGCCACGGCGGCTTCATCGACGACGTGTTCGCCTTCGACCACGCCTTCTTCGGCATCTCCCCGGCCGAGGCCAAGGCCGTCGACCCGCAGCAGCGCCTGCTGCTCCAGGCCACCTGGGAGGCCCTCGAACAGGCCGGTATCCGCCCCTCCGGCCTGGCCGGCACCCACGCCGGCGTCTTCGTCGGACAGGCCACCGCCGAGTACTCCGAGGTCTCCGCCGGCCCCGGCGGGCCCAACATCCGCGACATGGCCGGCAGCCGGCTGCGCGCCGTCACCGCCGGGCGGCTGTCCTTCGCCCTGGACCTGCTCGGCCCCAGCGTCGTCCTGGACACCGCCTGCTCCTCCTCCCTGGTCGCCGTCCACAGCGCCCGCCAGAGCCTGCTCACCGGCGAGTGCGACCTCGCCCTCGCCGCCGGCGTCAACGTCGTCCTCTCCAGCCACGACGCCATCGCCTACTCCCAGGGCTCGATGCTCTCCCCCGACGGCCGCTGCCGCTTCGGCGCCGACGACGCCAACGGCTTCGTGCGCAGCGACGGCGTCGGCGTCGTCGTCCTCAAGCGCCTGGCCGACGCCGAACGCGACGGCGACCTGATCCTGGCCACCCTCCTCGGCAGCGCCGTCACCAACGACGGGCGCGGCAGCGGCCTGCTGCTGCAACCCGCGGTCAGCGGACAGGTCGCCATGCTGCGCGCCGCCTGCCGCGCCGCCGGCATCACCCCCGACCAGCTGGACTACGTCGAGTCCCACGGCACCGGCACCGCGGTCGGCGACGCCGTCGAACTGCGCGCCCTGGCCGAGGCCACCACCCGCCCCGCCGACCGCCCGCTGCTCACCGGCTCGGTGAAGACCAACATCGGCCACGCCGAGTCCGCCGCCGGCATCGCCGGCCTCATCAAGGCGATCCTCATCGCCCACCACGGCGTCATCCCCGCCTCCCTGCACTGCACCCGGGAGAACCCGGTCATCGCCGACGAGCGCCTCGCCGTCTCCGTCGTCACCCGCAACACCGACCTCGCCCGGGCCGGCGCCCAGGCCCGCATCGGCGTCAGCTCCTTCGGGATCTCCGGCACCAACGCCCACATCGTCGTCGGCACCCACCACTCCAGACCCGTCCCCGCCGCCGCTCCCGCTTCCGTCCAGCCGGCAACGGCAGCAGCGGCCCACCCGACCGCCGTGGGGGCGGCCGGCGCGGAGCAACTGCTGGTCCTCAGCGCCCGGTCCGCCCGCTCCCTCGGCCGCCTGGCCCACGCCTGGGCCGCCTACCTGGAGGGCCCCGGCGGCCGCCACCCGCTGCCCGAACTGTGCGCCGCCGCCGCGCTGCGCCGCGACCACCACCCGCACCGGCTCTGGGTGCGCGGCGACACCCACACCGCCCTCGCCAAGCACCTGCGCGCGCTCGCCGACGGCGACACCACCGCCGCCGGCGGCATCGCCGAGGCCGGCTTCGGCGCCCCCCGGCGCACCGCCTTCGTCTTCTCCGGCCAGGGCTCCCAGTGGCTCGGCATGGGCCGCGGACTCCTCGCCTCCTCCCCCGCCTTCCGCGCCACCCTCACCGAGTGCGACGCCGCCATCCGGGCCGAACTCGGCTGGTCCCCGACCGACCTGCTCACCTCGGCCACCGCGTTACCCACCGACATCGACAAGGTCCAGCCGACCCTGTGGGCCGTCGCCGTCTCGCTGGCCGCCGCGCTGCGCGAGGCCGGCCTGGACCCGGACGTCTGCCTGGGCCACAGCATGGGCGAGATCGCCGCCGCCCACGTCGCCGGCGCGCTGAGCCTGCGCGACGCCTGCGCCGTCATCTGCCGCCGCAGCCGCCTGATGCGCCGCCTGGCCGGACGCGGCGCCATGCTCGCCGTCGAACTCTCCGCCGACGCCGCCCGCGACGTCCTCGCCGAACGGAGCGAGTTCGCCGGCGTCTGCGTCGCCGCCGAGAACTCCCCCACCGCCACCGTGCTCGCCGGCCCGCCCCGGGCGCTGGCCGCCGTCACCGAGGCCCTGGAGGCCCGCGACGTGCTGTGCCGCACCGTGCGCGTCGAAGTCGCCTCGCACTCCCCCGACATGGACCTCATCGGCGAGGAACTCGTCACCGCCCTCCAGCACCTCGCCCCCCGCCCCGCCACCACCGCCCTGGTCTCCAGCCTGCTCGCCGCCCCCGTGCGCGGCGACGAACTCCTCCCCCAGTACTGGCAGGACAACCTGCGCCAACCGGTGCGCTTCACCGAGGCGGTACGCCTGCTGTGCGCCGAGGAGACCCTGTTCGTGGAGGTCAGCCCCCACCCCGTGCTGACCGCCGCGGTCGAGGAGACCCGCCGCACCGCCCACGCCGAGGGCACCGTCCACGCCGAGGGCGCCGCGATCGCCACCCTGCGCCGCGACTGCGAGGAACCCCCCGCCCTGCTCGACGCCGTCGGCCGGGCCTTCGCCCACGGCGCCCGCATCGACTGGACCCGCCGCCACCCCACCGCGCCCCCGGTCCTGGAGGACCTGCCCACCTACCCCTGGGACTCCGACGTCCTGCGCCACCCCGGCACCCCCACCCGCACCGCCCCCGGCACCGCCGCCACCCCCGCCCCCTACGTCCGCGAGGCCGCCCTCACCGACTGGGGCGCCGGCGGCTGGGACACCGGCGTGAGCGTGCGCGGCCTGCGCCCGCTGCCCCCCACCGTCTACCTGGGCGCCATGCTCGAAGCCGCCCGCGCCGCCACCGGCGAGCCCGCGGCCCTGCACGCCGTCCGCCTCGGCGACAGCGCCCTGACCCTGGACGAACTGCCCTCCGCCGTCCTGCGGGTGAGCGTCGAGAGCCCCGCACCGGACGGCACCCGGCGGGTGCGCGCCGAGGCCCGGCGCACCGCGGACGCCCCGCTCGAACCGTGCGCCGAGGCCGTCCTGCGCCCCCGCGACCCCCGCACCGCGCCGCCCGGCCCGGCCAACCGGCGCGAACTGCTCGACCGCACCCTCGCCCGGCGCCTCGACTACCTCTCCGCCACCGACTTCCTCACCGCCGCCGCCGAGTCGGGCTTCGACATCGACGAGGGCCTGCGGGCCGTCCAGCACGTCTGGCGCCGCTGCGGCCGCGCCGTCGCCCGCCTGCGCCCCGCCCCCGGCAGCGCCGCCGCCACCCCCGCACCCGCCGTCGGCGCGGCCGGCGCCCCCTCCTGGGAGTCCGGGCTGCTCGCCCTGCTCGCCGCCTACCGCCCCGGCACCGCCCACGTGCCGACCGGCTTCGACTCCGTCCAGGTCCACGGCGACCTCGGCGAGGAGTTCTGGGCGCTGTGCCGGGTCCGCCCCGCCGCCGGCCAGGGCCGCACCCGCGGCGACGTCCTGCTCCTGGACCCCGACGGGTACGTCCTCGCCGAGTTCCTCGGCATCGACCTGCGGGCCCTGCCCTCCCTGCGGCCGGGCCCCCTCGCCTCCCTCGCCGCCGCCGGACGGCGGCCGGTGCTGCCCCGGCGGCGCACGGCCGGGGCCGGGGCCGGGGCTGCGGGTCCGGTCGGCGCGGCGGGTGCCGGGGAGGAGTTCACCGCGCGCACCCCGGACCCGCGCACGCCGGACCCGCGCACCCCGGCCGCGCACATCCCCGCCCCGCGCGCCCCGCAGCACGGCGCCGCGGCCGGCCCGGGCGCGGCCGTCACCGCCGCCGAGGCCCTGGTGCAGCGCGTCGCCCGCCTGCTGGAGATCCCCGAGGACCGGATCGACCACCGCCGCCCCCTGCGCGACCTGGGCCTGGACTCGCTGATGGCCACCCAGCTGCGCACCGAACTGCGCTCGGACTGGGGCCTCGACCTCACCGCCGGACGCCTGCTCGGCCCCGAGAGCCTCAACCGGATCCTGGAGACGATCGGCCGCTGACAACGACGACCACGACGACCGCCGTACCACCAGACGGACCGCCAGGCCGCCACACCCGGCCTGGCGGTCGGTCGCTTCCCGATCTCCCCCACGTCACCTGGTGGACGCCGCGCGGCAACTCCCGACGCAGGGACCGGCGATTACGATCCGGCACAACCCGACCCGAACTCACGACACGCCACTAACTTTGACTGCGCATCATAGTTAAACTGTAGTGCACCAACGAATGACGGGAGGGTCTGGGGGGCCCTCTCTGATTCACACTGAACAGATCGGAGTAACTCGTGAGCCCGACAGAAGTGGCCGCAGGTCAGGCTGCGGTCCCCCTGGGTCGGCGGGAACGCAACAAGCTCAGGGTGAAGGAACGCCTGTACGACGCCGCCATCACCCTCTTCTCCGAACAGGGCTACGACGAGACCTCCATCGACGAGATCGCCGAACGCGCCGACGTCGCGCGCGGAACCTTCTTCAACTACTTCCAGCGCAAGGAGGACCTCCTCGGGGCCTGGGGCGAACAGCGCCGCGACTCCCTGCTGGCCACCCTCGCCGCCGACAACGACGACGCGGACTCCGCCGTCGGCCAGCTCCGCAACTGCATGACCACCCTCGGCCGGATGAACGAGAGCCACCAGCAGGAGACCAACGCCCTGCTGATGGCCTGGGTCCGCGCCGGCCGGCCGCTGCTGGAGGACCCCTACCTCGCCGAACTGTTCGCCCAGATCGCCGCCGACGGCATCCAGCACGGCGAGTTCCGCGCCCGCTTCACCGCCAAACAGATCGGCAACGCGCTGCGCGACCTCTACCTCGGCGCGCTCTACCGCTGGTGCGGCCAGTCGGCCGGAGCCGGCGACCAGCTCACCGACGAACTCCTCACCACCCTCGACCTGATCCTGGAAGGCATCCTGATCAGCCCCTCCCCCGCCACCTCCTCCTGACCCGCCGCCCCTCGCCGGGCCCGGGGCGCGCCTTGTGGATCTTGTCGGACCGGCCGGCCCGGCAAGATCCACAAGACACGCCCTGGTTCGTTCGCGTCCGGTGTGGTGGGATGTGCCGTCGTGAGGTGAAGGCCGCTGACGGGGGTGTGTGTGGTGAGGAGTGGACGGCTGCTCGGGCTGGACGCGGACGCGGTGGATCTCGCCGCGGTGGGTCTGGTCCGGCTGGCGGTGGACGGATGCCCGGCCGGGACGGACGGAACGGACGGGAAACCCGGGACGGTCGGGGGCCCGGCGTGGCTGTGGCGGATGCGGGCGGCCGCGTTCGCCGACACCTGGTTGGCGCTGGGCGAACTGTCGGCCCCGGGCCTGCGGGTGCCGGCGACGGCGGTCGTACGCTCGATCGCCTTCCGGGCGGCGGAGCTGGTGCTCCAGGCCCGCCGGGGCGACGGCCCGGCCGCCCTGGAGTGGCTGGGCCGCCGCTCCGCACAGGCCCGCGAGCAGGCCGCCGGGGCCGGCGTGACGCATCCGGCCGAACCCGCCGCGTTCGTCCTGGTCTGGCACGGCATCCAGGCGATCGGCGACGAGGAGTGGGAACCCCACGAGGAGCACATCGCCACCCGCTGCGAGGCCTACGTCCGCCAGCGCCACCACCGCCAGGACACCCTCGCCCTGATGCTGGCCTGCGCCCGCATCGCCGCCACCGCCCTCGTGGAACTGAGCGACGGCGACCCCTCCCGGGCCGGCCGCCACCTGGAGGAGTACGCCGAGCGCTACATGCCCCGCTCCGGCCCCGTCCCCCCCTGGGTCCCCGGCCGCCCCACCCAACCCGCCGGCTGACCGGCGCTACGCCCGGCGGGGGCGGAGCCTGGGGCGGGGGATGCGGCTGATGACCGAGCCGATCAGGGTGCCGACCGAGACGCCGAAGACGGCGGAGACGGCGGTCAGGACGGCGTGGGCGCCGTTGCCGACCTCGATCTGGGCGGCGTTGAGCAGGCCGAAGGAGCCGGGCACCACGATCCAGAACGCGGGCAGGTAGACCACCTGCCACAGCGGCCCGCCGGGCAGCCAGTGGGCGAGGGTGGCGGCCACCGCGGCGGTGACCGCGCCGGCCAGGCCGCCCACCGCGGCGCCGCCGGCGGCGCTCACCGGCACCTGCACGGCGGCGGTGACCGCGACCACGGCGACGATCCACGGGATCGCCCGGGGCGGCGTGTGGACGTTGACCACGATGCCGGCCACGGCCAGGGCCAGCCCCAGGCAGGTCGCCCACCAACCGGCGGTGGCGGTCTGGACGTTGGCCAGCGCGGACGCCGGCGCGTGGACGGCGCTGGCGGCCGCCGCGACCCCGGTGAGGAACAGCGCGAGCTGCACCGACCCGGACACCAGACGGGCCGTCCCGGCGCTCGCCGCACCCGCCGCGATCTCGGACAGCCCGGTGACCAGCAGGGCGCCCGGCAGCAGGATCGCCAGGGTCGCCACGATCGTGCGCAGCGGGCCGTCCAGCAGGCCGCCCTGGGCGGCAAGCAGGACCAGGAGGGCGACCAGGAAGCCGGCGGTGACCGGCAGCAGCGGGCGCAGCAGGGGCAGGCGGCGGGTGAGGGTGGTGAGCGCGGCCACGATCAGCGAGCCGACGGCGGAGGCGGCGATGTTGGCGGGCACCGGTTGCAGGTAGAGGCAGATGCCGACGCCGACGGGGACCACGCCGAGGTCGGCGACCCAGGCGGGCCAGTGGGCGGGGGCGCGGCGGATCCGGTCGAGCTCGGCCAGGGCTCCATGGCCGTCGAGGTGGCCGTCGAGGCGGCCGGTGCGCAGGCGGTGGACGAGGTGGAGGACGTCGGCGGTCTGTTCGAAGCGCAGGCCGGGGCCGACGGGCTGGAAGACGGTGGCCTCCTCGTCGTCGAGGGCGACGAACAGGCCGGTGGTGAGGGCGGCGACGCGGGCCTCGGGTGCGCCCAGGGCCCGGCCCAGGGCGCGTAGCTCCTCCTCCACGTCGTGGACGGGCAGGCCGCCGGCCAGCAGGGCGGCGCCCAGGTCCAGGAGCAGTCGGCGGCGGGGGTCGGCGGGTGGGCCGGGGCGGTGCGGGGGCGAAGCGGTGGTGCTGGGCATGGCGGGTATCGTCCCATGCGCCCGGATCGTCCGGTGTGCCCCGGGTCGGGGCGTGCGGGCTCAGGGTGTGGTGACGATGCGCCAGGCGACGCGTTTGCGGGCGGCGCTGCCGCAGGCGAGGTGGAGGGCGTCCTCGATGAGTTTGACCTGTTCGCGGACGGTCTTGGCCCAGGCCTGTTCGCGCAGGTAGGCGTCGATGGTCTCGGCGTCGTCGGGGCGGCGGGGGGTGCCGAGCAGGGCGGTGCGCAGGGCCTTGAGGCCGGCCTGGAGGGCGAGCACCTCGGCGTCCAGGTGGAGGCGGAGCATGCAGGCCAGTTCCAGCGGGTTGCGGTGGAAGACCTGTTCGTGGCGCCAGCGGGCCGGGGCGAGGTCGAACAGCCAGTCCTTGGCGGACTGTTCGAACTCCGCGCAGCCGGGGCGGCGGACGGCCCCGGGCCAGCGGGCGGGCGCGGCCCGCGGCGTCCTGGGCGGGCTTGCCGGTCGCGCCGGTCGCGCCGGTCGCGCCGGTCGCGGCGGGGGGATCGCGTCGGAGGTGCTGCTGAGGGTCAATGGTCACCCCTGGTGGTTCGCTGGGTCGCCCTGGTGGGAGCGCCCTCGGCGGCCGTCGGCGTCGCTGCGGCGGCATCGGTGCGGCGGCGTCGTGCGGCGGGCGCGGCGGGTCGGCGGCCCGGGCCGCGTGCGGTGGCGTTGGACCCCCGGCAGGGCCCGCGGGCACCCCGGGGGTGCGACGAGTTTCGGCCGACGGCGCGGCGGGTGTCAAGGGTCGCGGGGGGCGGGGGTGGGTCAGGCGCGGTGGACGCGGACGCCGGCGGTTTCGATGGCGTCGGCCTGGGCGGGGGTGAGGGCGTCGTCGGTGACCAGGTCGTGGATCTCGGACAGCGGGCAGATGGAGGCGAAGGTGATCCGGCCGATCTTGGTGCTGTCGGCAAGGACGACGGCGCGGGTGGCGCTGCGCAGGAAGGCGCGGTCGGTCTGGGCCTCCATCTCGTCGTGGGTGGTGCAGCCCTCCTGGACGGTGAGGCCGTCGACGCCGGTGAAGGCGAGGTCGACGTGGTACTGGGCGAGCATGTGCTCGGCGGCCGGGCCGACGAGTTCGTAGCTGGCCGAGCGGGCCAGTCCGCCGATCACGACGAGGCGGACCTCCGGGCGCACGATGAGTTCGGCCGCGATGTTGACGGCGTTGGTGACGACGGTGAGGTTGCTGCGTTCGGCCAGGACGCGGGTGAGTTCGGTGACGGTGGTGCCGCCGGTGAGGCCGACGACCGCGCCGTCGGGGACGAGGCGGGCGGCGGCGCGGGCGATCCGGCGCTTCTCGTCCTGGTGTTTCTCGCTGCGGTGGCGCAGCGGCAGTTCGAGGTTGACCGCGCCGGTGACGGCGCCGCCGCGGGTGCGGTGCAACAGGCCCTGGTCGTGGAGGTGTTGCAGGTCGCGGCGCACGGTCGCGCCCGAGACGCCGAGGAGTTCGGACAGCGCGTGCACGTCCGCGCTGCCGGCCTCGGCGACATGGGTCAGGATCCGGGTGGCGCGATCAGCTTTGAGCATGCCGGGAGTGTAGCCGTGTGGGCCGGTCAGGGCTGGGGTGATGGCGGTTCAGGGGGGTGTGGGGCGGGGGTCGGGGGGTGGCGGGGCTGCGCGGAGCTGCCCGTTCCTGTCGTGTTCCAATCAACTGTGGACAGGAGCCCCGAGGGGCACCCCGAATGCCCGCCCGCAGTACTGCTGCCCCGGACGGTCGTTTGATAGAACGAACGCCTGAGGCGGTGTTCTTCCCCTTTTCGCGGGGTTGTGTTCGGTATACCGTACGAAGCCGTACGAACCCTGACGGCCGGATCATCCTGGGGAGATCAAAGATGAGCGAGCGCACGAAGCGGAAGAACGGGCTGCTGCAAGGGGTGAGCGAGGAGCTCGCCGCGCACATGCGCCAGGGGTGGGGCGACACCGAGCTGCACGGCCTGGAGCCGATCGCGCAGGCCGCGCACACCGCGCGCCGCCGGGCCGAGCTGTCGGCCCGCTTCCCCGGCGAGCTGCTGGTGGTGCCCTCGGGCAATCCGAAGGTGCGCTCCAACGACACCGACTACCCGTTCCGGCCGTCCTCGGACTACGTGTACCTGACGGGCGACCAGACCGAGGACGCGGCGCTGGTGCTGGAGCCGGCCGAGGACGGCGGCCACCGCGCCGTCGCCTACGTGCTGCCGCGCTCGAACCGGGACAACGGCGAGTTCTGGCTGGACCTGCACGGCGAGCTGTGGGACGGGCGGCGCTACAGCCTGGAGGAGAACGCGCAGGTCCTCGGCCTGGAGTGCCGGGACGTGCGCACCCTGGCCGCTCGTCTGGGCACGGAGGGGGGCCCGGTGCGGGTGCTGCGCGGCCACGACGAGGGCCTGGAGGAGGCGCTGGCGGGGCGCACCGACGCCGGGCGGGACGAGGAGCTGCGGGTCTTCCTGTCCGGGATGCGGCTGGTCAAGGACGAGTTCGAGATCGCCGACCTGCGCTTCGCCTGCGAGGCGACCGCCCGCGGCTTCGAGGACGTCGTGCGGGTGATGGGCCCGGACGCCGAGACCTCGGAGCGCGTCATCGAGGGCACCTTCTTCCTGCGGGCCCGTACCGAGGGCAACGACATCGGCTACAAGAGCGTGTGCGCGGCCGGCTCGCACGCCACCACCCTGCACTGGGTGCGCAACGACGGCCACGCCCGCCCGGGCGAACTGCTGCTGCTGGACGCCGGGGTGGAGACCACCAACCTCTACACCTCGGACGTGACCCGCACCGTGCCGGTCAGCGGCCGCTTCACGCCCATCCAGCGCAAGGTCTACGACGCGGTGTTCGCCGCGCAGGAGGCGGGCATCGCCGCCGTCAAGCCGGGTGCCGCCTTCCGCGACTTCCACGTCGCGGCGCAGCGCACCCTGGCCGAGCACCTGGTCGCGTGGGGGCTGCTGGGCGAGCGGTCGGTGGAGGAGGTGTTCGAGCAGGGGCTGCACCGGCGGTGGACCCTGGCGGGCACCGGGCACATGATCGGCCTGGACGTGCACGACTGCGCGGTGGCCCGCACCGAGGACTACGTGGACGGTGTGCTGGAGCCGGGCATGGTGCTGACCGTCGAGCCGGGGATGTACTTCCAGGCGGACGACCTGAGCGTGCCGGAGGAGTACCGGGGCATCGGGGTGCGGATCGAGGACGACGTCCTGGTGACGGTGGACGGCAACGAGAACCTGTCGGCCGACCTGCCGCGCGCGGCCGAGGACGTCGAGGCGTGGATGGCGCGGCTGCGGGGCTGACCGCGGCACGCCGCAGGGGCCGGGCGCACCGTCGGGTGCGGCCGGCCCCTGCGTGCGTTGCGGTGTCACAGCAGGCCGTGCAGGTGGAGGTCGGCGACGTACTTGGTGAGGTAGGCGGGGGTGAGGGAGGGCAGCGGGGTGGTGAGGGCGGCGGTGAAGCGGGTGGCGCGGGTCCAGCTGCCGGGGCGGGGTTCGCCGGGGCGGGCGTAGGCGGGCATGAGGGGCAGCAGGGTGTGGCGGCGCTGGTTCTCGGGCAGGCCGCGCAGGGCGGCGGTGCAGCGGGCGTGCCACTCGCCGTGGTCGAGGCGGGTGATCGGGTGGCCGGCCTCGATCAGCCAGTCGACGACCTCGTCGAGCGAGATGCCGTCGTCGTTGGCGTTGACGGTGTGGTAGGTGGCGTGGCCGTCCTGGGGGTTGGCGGTGAGGTCGGTGATGGCCCGGGCGGTGACGTCGACGGGCAGGCCGCTGTAGTGGGCGCGTCGGCGCCGGCCGTCGGCGTCGAGGCGGTAGAAGGAGTGCGGGGCGAGGCCGGTGGCCAGCACGGTCAGCAGCAGGCGGGTGAAGCGGTCGGGCAGGTTGAGCCGGCCGGGCAGCCGGCGGTGGGCGAGGATCATGTCGGGGCGGAAGACGGTGACGGGCAGGCCGGTGCGCTCGTGGGCGCGGCGCAGCAGGATCTCGGCGGCCCATTTGCTGGTGGCGTAGCCGCCGGCGTCGGAGGCCTCGTCGAGGGGGCGGGTGGGGCAGGCGGCGGCGAGGTCGGTGTCCTCGGCGAGGAGGGTGCCGTCGGGGTGCATGGCGGCGGCGATGGTGGAGACGAAGGCGAAGCGTTTGCGGGGGCCGGTGAGGGCGAGGGCGAGGAGTTCGGTGGTGGCGGTGACGTTGGGCGCGAACAGCCGGCGGTAGGGCAGGACGTGGTTGACCAGGGCGGCGACGTGGACGATCTGGTCGACGCCGTCGGCGAGTTGCTGCCAGGTGTGGTCGGTCAGGCCCAGGCGGGGGGCGGCGAGGTCGGCGGCGTGGACGTCGAGGTGGCGGGCGGCCAGGTCGTCGAGGTCGGTGTCGTCGCCGGCGGCGTCGCGCAGGGCGGTGAGGGCGCGCTCGCGGGCGGCGTGGTCGTCGTCGGCGCGGACCAGCAGGGTGAGGCGGCCGCCGGTGGCGGCGAGGCGCTGGAGCCGGTCGAGGGCGAGGAAGCGGCCGAGGTAGCCGGTGGGGCCGGTGAGCAGGACGTGCCGGGCGGGCGCCTCGGGTACGGGGGCGGGGGTGAGCAGGGCGGGGTCGAGGAAGCGCTCCAGGGTGAGGTCCTCGGCGCGGGCGTGGCGGGCGTCGGGGCCGTGGACGGTGGCGAAGGTGGCCCGGGAGGGGGCGCTCGACTCCGGGGCGGGGCGCAGCTGTTCGGCGATGCGGCGCAGGGTGGCGGTGGGGCCCAGCAGGCGCTGGACCGGGACTTCGGTGTCGAAGAGCTGTTCCAGGACGGTGGCGAAGGTGTGGGCGGACAGCGAGTCGCCGCCGAGGTCGGTGAAGACGGCGTCGGGGCCGATGCGGGAGGCGGGGTGGCCGAGGGTGATCTGGACGGCGGTGCGCACCGCCTGGAGGGGGTCGGCGGCCGGGCCGCGGGCCTTCAGGGCGGCGAGCTGGCCGGTGCGGCCGGCGGCGATGTCGGCGTAGCGGCGTTCCAGGCGGGGGCCGTAGTGCTCCTTGAGGGCGGGGCGCAGGAGTTTGCCGACGCCGGAGAGCAGGCCGCCGGCGATGGTGAAGGGCCGGCGTTCGATCAGCACGTCGTACGGGATCTCGTAGGCGTGCAGGCCCGCGCCGTGGGCGAGTTCGCGCATCGAGTCGAGGACGGCGGCGCGCGCGGTGTCGTCGTCGGCGTCGGCGAGGTGGGGGGCGGGGTGGACGACGGCGAGCAGGAAGGACTGTTCGCTGTTGCCGTAGACGTAGATCTGGGCGATGTCGGCGCTGGTGCCGTACAGGGCCTCCAGGGCGGAGACGGCGACGAACTCGCCCTGGGAGAGCTTGACGACGTTGTTGATCCGGTCGACGTAGACCAGGCGGTCGGGGGCGGTCTCGGCGAAGACGTCGCCGGTGCGGTAGTAGCCGTCCTCGTCGAAGGTGCGGGCGGTGACCTCGGGCTGACGGTAGTAGCCGGGGATCAGGCTGTCGGACTTGAGGCGCAGTTCGCCGCGCGGGTGGGGCTTGTCGGTGGTGAAGTAGCCGAGTTCGGGGACGTCGACGAGTTTGTAGTCGGTGATCAGGGGGCGGCGGACCTGCTGGTCGACGATGACGGCGCGGGTGGTCTCGGTGGAGCCGTAGCAGTCGGTGATGGTGGTGCCGAGGACCTGGGCCATGAAGGTGTGCATCGCCGCGGACAGCGGGGCGCTGCCGCACACGGCGGCGGCGACGCGGCCGCCGAGCATGTCGTCGCGCACCCGGGCGAGGGCGGTGTGTTCGGCGTCGGGCTGCGGGGTGCCGGTGCGGGTGAGGCGGTCGGCCTCCAGGCGGTGGCGCTGCTGGACCATGTCGCAGATCCGCGGGACCAGGGAGAGCACGGTGGGGCGGGCGAGGCGGATGTCGTCGAAGAGGGTGGAGAGGTCGGCGCGGGCGGTGTAGTGGCCGATGCCGCCGGAGGCGAGCGCGGAGACCAGCCAGGAGCGGCCGTTGACGTGGCTCATCGGCATGTAGTGCAGGACGATCGTGGGCAGCGGGCGGCCGGCGGCGGTGTTGCCGGCGCAGCTGTTGTGCCACATGCGGGTGATCATGGCGGCGGTGTAGATGGCGCCCTTGGGGGTGCCGGTGGAGCCGGAGGTGTAGACCAGGGCGGCGAGGCGGTCGGGGTCGCCGTCGTGGGGCGGTGCGGGGGGCAGGTTCTCGCCGTGGCGCAGGTCGTGGGCGAGGGTGACGACGGTGGCGCGGCCCTGGAGTTTGTCGGCGGCGGCGCGCAGGGCGTCCTGGTGGTCGTCGACGCGTTCGTCGCAGTCGAAGACGACGAGGCGTTCGATGCTCTGGTGGGCGAGGACGGTGTCGACGGCGGCGTCGAGGGAGACGAGGTCGGCGGCGAGCAGGCGCGGGGCGGTCTCGGTGACGACGGGGGCCAGGCGCTCGGCGGGTGAGCCGGTCGCCAGGGGGACGGAGACCGCGCCGAGGTAGAGGCAGGCCAGGTCGATGACGGCGTAGTCGACGCTGGTGAAGCCGAGGGTCGCGACGAAGTCGCCCGGGTTCAGGCCGGTTTCGGCGCGGTCGGCCCAGGCGGTGGCGAGGGCGGTGACCCGCTGCCAGAGCCGGCCGTAGGTCAGGTAGGTGAAGGACGGTCCGAGGTGGAGGGTGGTGCGGCCGGTGGCGGGGTCGCGGACCGGGGTTTCGGTGCGGCGGGCCAGTGCCGGGCGGTTGGCGTAGCCGTGCATGGCGGCGGCGATGGTGCCCGCCAGGCCGCCGTCGGCGGTGCGGATGGCGTCGGCGACGGCGGGTGAGGGGGCGGAGTGGGTGAAGTCGGGGTCGTGGGTGTGCAGGTGGGCGAGGCGCTGGGCGAGGTCGTCGCCGCTGGGCAGCTCGGGCGCGGGCATCGGGAAGCTCCGTACGGTGTCGGGTGGGCCGGGCGGCGGCGGGCCGGGCCGGGTGGTCGGGTGGCGGGTGGGCCGGTCGGCGGCGGGCCGGTCGGTCGGCCGAGGGGTGGGACGTCAGGCGGTGGCGGGTGCGGGGAGGCGGCGGGCGCCGGTGGCGACGGCGAGGGCCAGCAGCAGGTAGAGGGCGACGGCCGCCAGCGCGGGCGCGAGGATGCCGTCGGTGCTGGGCAGGCCGCCGAGCAGGGCGACGCCGATGGTGGTGCCCGAGGAGCGGCCCGCCGACATCAACCCGCTGGCCAGGGCGGAGCGGTGGGCCGGGGCGGTGGCCATCACCAGGGTGATCTGGGGGACGGTGGCCAGGCCGAAGCCCAGGCCGATGAAGACCAGCCCGACCCCGGTGCCGACCGGGGCGCGGCTGCCGACCAGGGCCAGCAGCACGCCGCCGGCCAGGGTGAACGCGACCGCGATGCCGAGCACCCGGGGCGCACCCAGGCGGGCGTGGACGCGGCCGGCGACCAGCGGCATCAGGGTGATCGGCAGGGCGCAGGGCAGGAAGCACAGCCCGGTGGTGACGGGGTCGTAGCCGCGGGACTGCTGGAGGTAGACGCTGAGCGAGAACACCAGGCCGTAGTAGCCGGCGAACAGCAGCAGGCCGGCCGCGACGAAGTTGCGAAAGCCCGGGGCGCGGAACAGGTCGGCGGGGATCATCGGGTGGGCGCAGGTGCGCTGGCGCAGCACGAACGCGGCCGCGGCGAGCACCGCGACGGCGGCGGCGCAGGCCGGCAGCGGGTGGGTGAAGCCCAGTTCGCGTCCTTCGGTCAGGGCGAGGGCGATCCCGCCGAGGACGGCGACGGCCAGCAGCTGGCCGGGCAGGTCCTGCGGCTGGTGGCGGGCCTGCGGCTGGGCGGGCGGCATGTGACGGGACGACAGCCACAGCACGGCCAGCACCACGGGCACGTTGACCAGGAAGATGCTGCGCCAGCCGACCGCGGACACCAGTGCCCCGCCCAGCACCGGGCCGAAGGCGACCGGGCTGCCGCCGACCATCGCCCATACCGAGACGGCCTTGGCCCGGTCGTCGGGGTCGCGGTAGGTGTCGGTGAGCATCACCAGGGTGGCGGGGGTGAGCAGGACGCCGCCCAGGCCCTGGAGGGCGCGCCCGGCCACCAGCGCCGGCCCGTCGGGGGCCAGTCCGCACAGCACGGAGGTGACGCCGAAGACGGCCACGCCCAGCCGGAACATCCGCACCGCACCGTAGCGGGCGACCAGCGCCGCCCCGGCCAGCACCAGGCTGGCCATCACCACCGCGTAGGCGTCGACGACCAGTTGCATGGTGGACAGGCCGCTGTGCAGGCTCGCGCGGATCGCGGGGATGGCGACGTTCACGATGCTGACGTCGATGACGATCATCGCGGTCGCCAGGCTCGCCGCCGTCAGGACGCGCCGGGGTCTGAGGAGGGTCTCGTCCGCGGTGGTCGGGTCGTCGTGGTCGACGCTGGTCGCTTTGGCCATGCGGCTGCCGTTCCGGTGAGGCGGTCAAGGGCGGGGCGCGGTGGGGCGGTTCGGGCGGTCGGGCGGTGCGGCGTCAGGCGGTGCGGCGCAGTGCCGCGGTGAATTCCGCCGGGCGGTGCCGCGAAATCCTAGCCACGGGAAAAGCGGTGCCGTCAACCACGGCCCCGCCATAACCGCCGGAATACCCGGATACGTCCGATTCCAGGGTCCGGTGTAGAAGATCCTCTGCTTCCCCGGCGCGGTCGGCGCTCCGTAGTGTCGGGGCCGCCGAGAACAGCGAGAGGAGGCAGCATGGGAGCACACGGAACGGGTTCACCACTGCCTTTCCCGGAGCGGAACCGGGGAATTCCGCAGCGCCCTTCGTCGATGCCGTTCCAGCGCTATGCGCGGAACGAGCCGATGCCCACCGCAGGTTGGCTGCGGCGCTGGCCCGACCGGGCCCTGGACCGGGCCCCGGTGTGGGCGTCGGTCGACCTGCGGGACGGAAACCAGGCACTGGCCGATCCGATGGACCCGCCGAGGAAACGGCGGATGTTCGAGCAGCTGGTCGCCGCCGGTTTCAAGGACATCGAAATCGGATATCCGGCGGCCAGCACCGACGATTTCGATTTCGTCCGGTCCCTGGTGCGTTCCGGGGAAATTCCGGACGACGTGACGGTGTCGGTTTTCACGCCGGCCCGGCCGGAACTCATCGAGCGGACCTTCGAGGCCGTTCGCGGGGCCGAGCGCGCCACCGTCCACCTGTGCCACGCGACGGCCTGCCTGTGGCGGGAGGTCGTGTTCGGCATGACCCGCGAGCAGGTGCGGCAGATGGCCCTGGACGGCGCGCGGCAGCTGGTCCGCCTCGCCGAGCGGGCCAAGGGCACCGACGTGCGGTTCGAGTACTCGCCGGAGACGTTCAACCTGACCGAGCCGGAGTTCGCGCTGGAGATCGCGAACCTGGTGGCCGAGACCGTGGAGGCCTGCCCCGAGCGGCCGCTGGTGCTCAACCTGCCCACCACGGTGGAGACCCACTCCCCCAACGTGTTCGCCGACCAGGTGGAGTGGATGCACCGCAACCTGGAGCGGCGCGAGGCGATCGTGCTGTCGGTGCACCCGCACAACGACCGCGGCACCGCGGTGGCCTCCGCAGAGCTGGCGCTGATGGCCGGCGCCGACCGCGTCGAGGGCACCCTGTTCGGCAACGGGGAGCGCACCGGCAACGTCTGCCTGGTGACGCTCGCGCTCAACCTGTTCAGTCAGGGCGTCGACCCGCAGCTGGAGTTCGGCGACATCGACGCCGTGCGCGCGGTGGTCGAGGAGTGCAACCGGCTGCCGGTGCACCCGCGCCACCCCTACGCCGGGGACCTGGTGTACACCGCGTTCTCCGGCACCCACCAGGACGCCATCGCCAAGGGCCTGGCGGCGCTGGCCGCCCGGGCCGGCGAACAGGGCGTGCCGGTCGGGACGTTGGGCTGGCAGGTGCCGTACCTGCCGATCGACCCGAAGGACGTCGGGCGCACCTACGAGGCGATCATCCGGGTGAACAGCCAGTCCGGCAAGGGCGGCATCGCCTACGTGCTGAAGGCCGGCTGGGGCATCGACCTGCCGGTGCCGCTGCGGCGGGACTTCGCCACCGTCGTCCAGGGCGCCGCCGACCGGCTGGGCCGGGAGCTGGAGCCCGCCGAGCTGCGGAGCCTGCTGGAGAAGACGTACCACCTGGACGCGGTCTCGACCGCGCCGCAGGGCGTCGACGCGCCGGAGGCGGTCGCCAAGCTGGCCGCCGCGCACGGCCTGGCGTTCGGCCCCGTGGAGACGCAGGCCACCACCGGCGACGGCACGGTGTGCTTCACCGCGCTGGAGCACGGCGGGCGGACCTGGTGGGGCATCGGGTTCGCGGACGGCGCCGCCGACGCGGCGCACCGCGCGGCCCGCTCGGCGCTGCGCCGGGCCGGCCTGGAGCAGCTGAAGGAGGGGGAACGGTGAAGGGCGGCTCCTACACCGAGGTGGCACCCGGGGTGTTCCGGGAGGACCACGGCATGTTCTACGAGGACTTCGTGCCCGGCGAGGTGGTCGAGCACCGGCCGGGGCGCACGATCACGATGAGCGACAACACGTGGAGCTCGCTGCTGTGCCTCAACCAGCACCCGCTGCACATCGACGCCGTCTACGCCGAGCAGACGCAGTTCGGGAAGATCCTGGTCTCCAGCCTGGTGACCTTCGGGATCGTCAACGGGATGACGGTGTCCACCATCAGCGCCAAGTGCGTCGCCAACCTGGGCTGGGACAAGGTGCGGATGACCGCGCCGGTCTTCGTCGGCGACACCCTGTACGCCCGCACCCGGGTGCTGAGCCGGCGGGAGTCGGCGAAGCGGCCCGGGGAGGGGATCGTGACCGTCCACACCACCGGTGAGAACCAGGACGGCGTGTCAGTGATCGAATTCGAGCGGACGGTCCTCGTCCCGCGGCAGGAGGCCAAGCGATGATCCCGGTCATCACCCTGGAAGCGGCTCTCGGGAGCGGCGAGGCCGAGCGCGCGGTCGCCGAGGAGATCTCCGAGGCGTGCCGCACCACCGGGTTCTTCGTGGTGCGCGGTCACGGCATCGCGCCCGCGGTGTTCGACGAGGCGTACGCGGCCTCGCTGGACTTCTTCGCGCTGCCGCTGGAGGAGAAGCGGGAGCTGGCGATGCGCACCAGCACCGCGCGCGGCGACAACGACTACAGCCCGTACGGGTACAGCGCGTTGCTGTCGGAGAACGCGTACGCCTACACGGGCCGGCCGGGGATGCCCTCGGACTACGTGGAGAAGTTCAGCGTCGGGCGCCTGGTCCTGCGGGACGAGGAGGAACTGCCGTTCCCGGACAGTGAGTCGGGGGCGGCGCTGCGCGGTTCGCTGAAGCGGTACTTCACGGCGTGCGAGCAGGTGGCCGGTCGGGTGGCGGAGCTGCTGGCGCTGGCGCTGGACCTGCCGCGGGACTTCTTCGCCACCCGCACCGACACCTCCAACGACTCGCTGCGCTCGCACCTGTACCCGGGGGTGGCGCCGGAGTTCCTGAACGACCAGGGGATGGGGCAGCACACCGACGGGACGCTGATCACCCTGCTGACCCAGGACGGTCCGGGCCTGCAGTTGCAGGACCGCTCGGGGCGGTGGCTGGACGTGCAGGCCGGCGGGCGGGACAGCTTCATCGTCAACATCGGTGACCTGATGGCGCGTTGGTCCAACGACGAGTACGTCTCCACGCCGCACCGGGTGCGCCTGGCGGAGCGGCGGCGGCAGTCGATCGTGTTCTTCAAGCTGGCCAACGACGACACCGTCATCGAGTGCTTCCCGAAGTTCACCGCCGAGCGGCCGGCGAAGTACGGGCCGATCCGCTACGAGGACTTCTCCCGGCAGAAGATGAACCTGCTGTTCGGGCGGGAGGACGCCAAGTGAGGTCGTACGCGAGCCTGTTGTACACCCCGGCGCTGCGGCTGGCGAAGATGGCCGAGCCGGGCCGGGTGCGCGCGGACATGCTGGTGGTGGACCTGGAGGACTCCGTCCACCCGGAGAAGAAGGCCGAGGCGCGGGCGCAGCTGGGGCAGGTGGACCTGACCGGGGCGGGCCTGCCGGCGCTGGGGCTGCGGGTGAACAGCATCACCACCCCGGCGGGCCTGGAGGACCTGCGCACGCTGCTGGAGCTGGACGCGGTGATCGGCGGGGTCCGCGTCGACGTGGTGTTCGTCCCCAAGATCTGCGGCGCCGGGGACGTGGCGGTCTACCGCCGGCTGCTGGAGCTGACGTCGAGGCCGCCGCGGATCTGCAGCTTCATCGAGACCGTGGACGCGGTGGAGAACGCCTTCGCGATCGCGCAGGTCAGTGACGGTCTGTGCTTCGGGCAGGCGGACCTGACGGCCGAGCTGTACGCGGAGGACCCGTTCTACCTGGACTACGCGCGTTCGCGGCTGTGTGCCGCGGCGGCCCGCCACCGGGTGCCGGCGATCGACACCAACTCCTTCGAGCTGCACGACCTGGAGCTCGTCGCGGCGCAGTGCCGGGCCTCGCGCGCGGCCGGGTTCACCGGGAAGGCGGCGATCCACCCCGGGCAGGTCGACACGATCGCCCGGACCTTCACGGTCGGTTCCGAGGAGCTGGCCGAGTACCGGCGGGTGGTCGCGGACTACGACGCCGAATCCGGGTTCCGGGTGGAGAAGGACCGGGTGCTGGCGCCGCCGTTCGTGCTGCGGGCCAAGCGCATGCTGGCCCTCCACGCGCCCGACGCCTCCCGGCCGTCCTCCTGACGATCCATCAACTCTCTTCCTGTACGTACGATTTCGGGAGCATCCCTGTGAAGACCCTGCCCGCGCACGCGCTCGTCGACGTCTCCGCCTACCCGACCGAGCTGGTCGACGGCCGGCTGCGCCCGGTCGGCGACGCCGTCGTCACCGAACTGGTCCATCTGGTGGCCGAGGGCGAGGGCGTCGCCGTCTGCCACGGTGCGGCCCAGGTGCTGGAGCGCCACGGCCTGGACGTCCACGACACCCAGGACGCCGAAGTGGCCCGTGACTACCTGGAGTCGCTGTTCCGCGCCTTCGGCGAGCGGATCGACGTCGCCCCGTTCAGTCCGGTCGTGATGGACTACGACCGCATCGCCGGCATGGACGTCGACGGCTACAACAAGAACACCGCCTTCACCCCGAACGGCGACCACACCGCCGAGCGCGAGTTCCTCACCACCAAGTGCGTGCACTTCGACTCGGCCACGCCGTTCGTCGGCAACATCTACGGCCCCAACACCAACATCGCCGGCGGCGTCCCGGTCATCTGCGACACCCGCGCCTACTGCCGCGACACCGGCACCGCGCCGGGCGAGCTGATCGAGCTGATGCCGCACAGCTACAACGTCGCGGTGCGCGAGGAGCACGCCGCCCCGATCCTGGCCGGCTACGCCAGCGCGCTGGAGGTGGACCTGTCCGCCGACCTGGCGATGGTGGTGCTGCTGAACGAGGTCGACGGCGGGCTCGCGCACGCCGGCTCCGAGCCGCGCCCGGTCGACGCCTCCCGGCCCTCGCGCCGCCCGATCCGGCACCTGGAGTACCAGTTCGCTGAGGGCGTGGAGCTGGCCAAGTGGTTCACCCACTACGGCCTGGAGACCCCCGCGCCGATCATGCACGCCCCGGACGAGGCCTCCCGCGAGCGCTACCACCGCGGCATCGCGCCCGTCGAGGCCGCCGCCGGGCAGCACGAGGACGGGGCCGCCGGGCGATGAGCTCCACCCCGACCGGCGTGCCGGTCATGTCCGCGGGCGACGCCGCCGAGCTCGCCGAGCTCCTGGCGTCGCTCGCGGCGCACGACTGGCCCGCCGACATCGACGAGGCCCGGCAGTTCTACGACGCGTGGGGCACGCCGATCGCCGACGACGTCGTCGTCGAGGCCCGCCCGGGCGGCTTCCTGCTCACCCCGCCCGAGGTCGACGGCGAGCGCACCGGGCTCTTCCTGCACGGCGGCGGCTACGTCTACGGGTCGCTGCGCAGCCACGGCGCGCTGGCCGCCGAGATCGCCCGCGCCGCCCGCTGCCGGATGTTCTTCGTGGACTACCGGCGCGCCCCCGAACACCCCTACCCCGCCGCGCTGGACGACGCCGTCGCCGCCTACCGGGCCCTGCTGGCCGGCGGCACCGCCGCCCGCGACGTCGTGTTCGCCGGCGACTCCGCCGGCGGCGGCCTGGTGCTCGCCACCCTGCTGCGGCTGCGCGACCAGGGCGTCGAGCTGCCCGCCGCGGCCGCCTGCATCTCGCCGTGGACCGACCTGACCGGCTCCGGCGAGACCCACCGCACCCTGGCCGACCAGGACCCGATGCTCAGCCAGGACGTGGTGGCGCTGGTCACCGCCGCCTACCTGGCCGACGCCGTGCAGCCCGCCGACCCGTACGTGTCCCCGCTGTTCGGGGACGTCACCGGCCTGCCGCCGGTGCTCGTCCAGGTCGGCAGCCGCGAGGTGCTGCTCAGCGACGCCCAGCGCTTCACCGCCGCCCTGGACGCGGCCGGCGGCACCGGCGAGCTGGAGGTGTGGCCCGGCATGGTCCACGTCTGGCACCTGCACCACGCCCGCCTGGGCAAGGCCCGTCAGGCCGTCGCCCGGCTCGGCGCCTGGCTGCGCGAACACCGTGGTGAACAGCACCGCGGTGAACAACGAGGAGAAGCGCGATGAGCGAGTCCATCACCGGCAACGGTGACATCACCGGCCCGCACCGGTGGCGCAACAACCAGAAGATGGTCCCGGCCAGCGAGGCCGCCTGGGGCCTGGCCCGCGAACACGGGATGCTCGGCCTGGTCGTCGAGGCCGTCGACGGGCAGAACCGGCTGCGCGAGGTGCGCACCGGGCACGAGTTCGCGAACCTGTCGTCCTGCTCCTACCTCGGCCTCAACAGCCACCCCGTGGTCGTCGAGGCCGGGCGCGCCGCGCTGGCCCAGGAGCGCGTCACCGGGCTGTCCATGGGCGAGTTCCGCATCCGGCTGGGCATCGTGGAACGCCTGGAGGAGGAACTGTCCGCGCACTTCGGCGCGCACGTGCTGCCGTCGGTGTCCTGCGGGGTGCTCAGCGCCGCGATCCTGCCGCTGCTGGCCTCGGGCCACCTGACCGACAGCGAGCCGCTGGTCGTCGTGTTCGACCGCTTCGCGCACTTCTCGATGAACTTCCTCAAGCCCGTCCTCGCCGACGAGACGCTGGTGCTCACCTGCCCGCACAACGACATGGAGTACCTGGAGGACGTCTGCAAGAAGTACCCGCGGGTCGCCTACGTCGGCGAGGGCGTCTACTCGACCGGCGGCCAGGCCGACCTGGAGGGCATCCGGGCCCTCCAGGAGCGCTACGGCATGTTCGTCTACCTCGACGACTCGCACGCGCTGTCCGCCGTCGGCGAGGGCGGCCGCGGCTACGCCCGCACCGTCTTCGACGACCTGGGCGAGCGCACCCTGCTCGTCGCCTCCATCGCCAAGGCCTTCGGCTCCACCGGCGGCCTGGCCATGACCGGGCAGCGCCGCCTGTTCGACCTGCTCTACCGCTCCGGCCCGCTCGCCTGGTCCCAGGGCCTGCGCACCGCCGCCATCGGCACCACCCTGGGCTCCCTGGAAGTCCACCGCAGCCCCGAACTCGGCGAACGCCAGCGCCAACTCGCCCACAACATCGCCCTGTTCGACGAACGCCTGGACGGCCACGACCTGCGCGGCACCGGCTCGCACATCAAGTTCGTCGTCACCGGCGACAACGACCGCGCGGTCAGGCTGTCCAACGAGCTCTACCGGCGCGGCTACTACTGCTCCGCCATGTTCTTCCCCATCGTCGCCCAGAACCAGGCCGGCGTGCGGATGATGCTGCGCGGCGACATGCCCACCGACCTCACTGAACGCTTCGCCGCCGACCTGCTCGACGCCCTGGCCGAGCTGTGAACCCCTCGCAGCCGCGCCCCCCGTACATGGACCACGCGCCCGGCGCGGTGACGGCCGTCGCCGCGCTGCTGCACGAGAGCCTGCGCAGCGGCGCCCTGCGGCGGATGAGCGTGCCGCTGCGCCAGACCGTCGAGGACGGGCACGGCACCCGCGGCCTGGCCATGCCCGCGCTCTCCCCCGACCTCGGGCTCTACGTCGTCAAGACCGCCACCATCACCGACGGGAACGGGCCGACCGTCACCTCCGTCGTCCCGGTGTTCTCCACCGCCACCGGCGAACTGCTGGAGGTCCTGGACGGCGCGGCCGTCACCAACCTCAAGTGCGCCGCCGTCACCGCCCTGGTCACCGACCACTGCGCGGCCCCCGCCGCCGCCGAGCTGGCGATCGTCGGCTCCGGGGTGCAGGCCTGGCAGCAGTACCTCGGGGTGACGGCGGTGCGCGGCATCACCCGGGTGCGGGTGCACTCCCGCACCCCGGCCGGCGCCGCCGCGCTGTGCGCACGGATCCGGGCCACCGGGGCGGTGGAGGCGGTGGCCTGCGCCTCCGTCGAGGAGGCCACCGAGGGCGCGGACGTCGTCTCCACCGCGACCACCTCGGTGCTGCCGCTGCCGCTGGCCGCCGACCTGCCCGCCCACGTGCACGTCAACTGCATGGGCGCGCACACCACCGCCTCCCGCGAGGTCCCGCACGAGCTGCTGGCCGCCGCCACCGTCGTCGTCGAGGACGTGCCGACCGCCGTCGCCGAGGCCGGCGGGATCCACCGCGACGCGCTCGACCTGCACGCCCTGCTCGACCGGGCGGACCGCGACCCGGACGCGCTGTGGCGGGGCCCGACCGTCTTCAGCTCCACCGGGCACGCCTCGCTCGACCTCGTCACCTGCGCCCACCTCGTCGGGCGCACCCACCGCACGACCCGCTGAACGCGCTGCTGCGTTGCTGCACGTACCGAGCTCGTGCACGTACCGAAGGGAAGACCGCCCGTGCCACACGCCGGCACCACCGAGGAGGCGGCCCAGGCCGCGGACCGGGAGTTCACCTCCCTCCTCGCCCGCCTGGACATCGCGATGCCGCCGGACCTCGCCCCCGGCGTCCTGGCCGGCCACCGCTCGCTGCGGGCCATGGCGCAGCTGCTGCGCGACCTGGACCTGGAGAGCGCCGATGTCTGACGTCTCCGCCGCCGCCGACCTGTCGGAGCTGTCCGTCGCCCGGGCCGGGGCGCTGCTGCGCACCGGGGAGCTCACCTCGGTGGAGCTGACCGAGCACGCGCTGGCGCGCATCGACGCGCACGACGCGGCGCTGCACTCCTTCGTGCTGGTCGCCCGCGAGCAGGCCCTGGAGCGGGCCCGCCGGGCCGACCGGGAACTGCGCGCGGGCCGGGACCGCGGCCCGCTGCACGGCATCCCGTACGCGCTGAAGGACATCTTCGACGCCGAGGGCCTGCCCACCACCAACCAGTCGTTCCTGACGCTGGAGCGCGTCGCGAAGCGCGACAGCGCGGTGGAGGAGCGGCTGCGCGCCGGCGGCGGCGTGCTGCTGGGCAAGCTCGCCACCTACGAGTTCGCGATGGGCGGGCCCAGCCACGACCTGCCGTTCCCGCCCGCCCGCAACCCGTGGCAGCTCGACCACATCCCCAGCGGCTCCTCCTCCGGTGCCGGGGTGGCGGTGGCCGCCGGGTTCCTGCGGGTCGCCTTCGGCTCCGACACCGCCGGCTCGATGCGCGGCCCGGCCTTCCACTGCGGCACCGTCGGCCTCAAGCCCACCCACGGCCTGGTCTCCGGGTACGGCGCGACCCCGCTGTCGCCCACCATGGACCACTTCGGGCCGATCGGCTGGACCGTCGCCGACACCGCCGCCGCCCTCCAGGCCGTCGCCGGGCCCGACCCGCGCGACCCGCGCACCCGCGACGCGCCCACCGCCCCCGACTACCTGGCCGGGCTGGACGGGGACGTGCGCGGCCTGCGGGTGGCGTACTCCAGCGCCTGGTACGCCGACGACCCGGACACCCTGCCGGAGATCGTCCGCGGCATCGAGCGGGCCCTGGAGCACCTGGAGCAGCGGGGCGCCGTCGTCGAGGAGGTGCGACTGCCGGCGTACGAGCTGTTCAACGCCTGCGGACGGATCGTCATGGCCGCCGAGGGCTTCGCCGTGCACGAGCGCAGCCTGCGCGAGGCGCCGCGCTCCTTCGGCCGCATCACCTACCAGAAGTTCATGCCCGGGGCCGGGATCGCCGCCGCCGAGCTGCTGCGGGCGATGGAGGTCCGCGGCCGGCTCGTCGAGGCGCTCGACCGGCGGGTCTTCGCCGACCACGACGTGCTGGTCACCGCCTGCGGCCAGACCACCGCCGCCCGCTTCGACGACTTCCCGCTCGACTGGCCGCCGCCGCGCCTGGCCAACGACATGCAGACCATCCCCTTCGCGCTCACCGGCCACCCCGCGATGTCCCTGCCGCTGGGCCCGGCCGGCAACGGCCTGCCGATCGGGGTGCAGCTGGTCGGCCCGCGCTTCGGCGAGGCCGCCCTGCTGCGCGCCGGGGCCGCCCTGGAAGCCGCGTTCGGCCACCGCGACCTGCGCCCCTCCGCCTTCGTCCGCCCTCAGGAGCAATGACCGTGACCGCCCCCTCCCCGGCCGCCGTCGCCGACCCGCGGCAGCTGCACAACGCCCTCGACCACCAGTTCCGGGGCTTTCGCACCTTCTGGTTCGACCGCCTCTCCCCCGCCGGCCCGCTCGTGCTGCCCGCCGAACGCGGCGTCGAACTGGAGGGCGCCGCCACCCGCCTCGCCGGCCTGCTGCGCACCGCCGCCTGGCACCTCGGCGACACCTGCCTGGCCCGGCACCGGGCCCTGGGCCTCGACGAACGGCTCACCGCCTTCTACCGCGACGATGACTTCGAGCACCGCTACGCCACCGCCATCGGCCGCCCCGACGTCATCCTCACCGACGAGGGCTGGAAGTTCATCGAGTTCAACTTCTGCTCCGCCACCGGCGGGCAGGTCTTCACCCACCTCCTCAACGAGCTGTGGCGCCAGCTGCTGCCCGCCCGCGTCAGCGCCGCCCTCACCCTCGACGACCCGCTGACCGCCCGCAACGACCTGCTGCGCACCGTCCTCGCCGACCACGGCCTCGACCCGAAACTCGCCCTGATCGGCTACCTGCCCGACGTCGGCGTCCAGGACCGCCGCTACTACGGCATCGAGATCGACGCCCTGCGCAAGGCCGGTATCGACGCCGAGTACTTCGACACCGGCGAGTTCGTCGACGCCCTCGCCACCCGGCGCGGCGAGTTCCCGCTGGTGCTGGAACGCGTCGTCCCCCAGGAGTGGATCGACGCGGGCCGCGACCCCGCCGCACTGCTGCCCATCCGCACCTGCGGCGCCACCGTGCTCACCCCGCAGAGCTCCTACCAGGTCGCCAACAAGCAGCTGTTCGCGGTGCTGTCCGGCCACCCGGAGTGGATGGGCGCGGCGGACCGGGAGTTCGTCGACACCTACCTGCCCTGGACGCGCGGCATCCGCGAGGACGACGTCGAATTCCAGGGCGAGAAGTGGCAGTTGACCGACCTGCTGACCCGCCGGCGGGCCGACTTCGTGCTCAAGCGCTCCGACGGCGACCAGAACTTCGACGTCCACCTGGGCTCCCGGTACGACGACGCGCAGTGGTCGGCGGTCATCACCAAGGCCCGCACCGCCGGCACCTGGATCGTCCAGCAGGCCGTCCACAGCACCGCCCTCGCCGCCGACGTGTACGACCGCGAACGCGAGGAGTACCTGCCCCTGTCCACCGCCGCCGTGTTCGGCCCCCTGATCGTCGGCGGCCGAATGGCCGGCTGCCCCGTGCGCTACGAGACCCCCGCCGTCCCGGGCGCGGCGGCCTCCAGCATCCTCGGGACCACCGGCTGGTCGACGCTCTGACGGTGCCGAGGACACGAACTCGCGGGGCCGTGCCGGCGGCGCGGCCCCGCGAGTCGGTGAAGGTGTGCGAGCCGGATCAGATGGCGGCGGGTGCCGCCTCCTGGCTGTCAGCGGATGGTGAACATCTTGTTGAAGGCCGCGATCTCGAAGACCTGCTGGACCGCCTCACGACAGTTGCAGAGCTCCAGCGACTTCTTCTGGCCTGCGGCACGCTCCTTGAGGAGCAGGAGCATCCCGAGCGCGCTGGAATCGAGGAACGGGACCTGGTCGAAGTCGATCTCGATCAGCTTCACCTCCGGATTGTCGAGGAGTTCCTGCGATGCCTGCCGGAACTCGCGGTGAAGGTTGAAGTCGAACTGGCCGATGAGGATCATCTTGCCGGTGCCGCCGTCGACCTTGACGATCGGACGCATGAGGGTTGCTCCTTTGTGCTGTTGGGCCCCGGTCGGGGCGGAGGAGGGGATGGTCCGGCGGAGCGTGACGCGGGTGCCGCCGCCGGGCGGGAAGGCGAAGTCGACGTCGTCCATGAGCGCGCGCATCAGCAGAACGCCCCGGCCGTGGGGCAGACGTATGCGCTCGGCGGCGAGCGGATCGGGACAGGACGCCGGGTCGAACCCGGGCCCGTGGTCCGTGACCGTCGCCACGATCCGCCCGGCCACGACGTCGAGGTCGAGCGTTGCCGCCTGTTCCTCGTCGCCGCGACCGTGCCGGACGGCGTTGACGACCGCTTCGAGAACCGCGACGTGGACCGCCGAACGCTCGACCTCGGCCAACGGCAGAGCGGCAAGGAACGTCCGCAGCTCACGCTGGATTCGCGCCAGGCCCTGCTCCTCCCCCGGACGGAGAGTCAACTTCACAGGGCTGCGGCCCAGTTCTGGCGGGCCGGTTTCGCGCGCATGAGCGCCTTCCCTTCTTGATCGAACGATCCCCCCGTCCTCTCCCCTCTCTCCGGACCACCAAGCTCGCCTGATCGAGTGAACCGTGCTGCTCGGCACCGCAGACCCGCAGGTCAGCAAGGCGCCCCTGCAGTGCGTGACCTACTGCTTCTGGTGGCGCTCGTCGCGGCGGGCGAGTGCCACCAGCTGGACGCGTGAGCGCACCCCCAGCTTGCGGTAGATCCGGGTCAGCACCGCCTCCACGGTCTTCACGCTCACGTAGCGGGCCGCCGCGATGTCCCGGTTGCCGTAGCCGTCGGCGACCAGCTCGGCCACGCCCTTCTCCGCGTCCGTCAGCCCCGCCAGCCAGGACGGCTCCCCCGCCTGCTCCCGCCAGCCCGGACCCCACAGCGGCGCGCCCGCCCGGGCGAACACCGCCTCCGCCTCCGCCTGCAACTCCCGCGCCCGGGCCGGACGGCGGCGGCGGCGCTCCACCGCCGCGTGCGCCAGCAGCACCCGGCCGCGCTCCAGCGGGTACCCCAGGTCGTCGAAGGTGCCCAGCGCGCGCAGCAACAGCTCCTCGGCCGGCTCGAACGCGCCCGCCGCCGCGTGGCACAGCGCCCCCGCCCGGTCCAGCGCGGCCAGCACCCCCCGGCGCCCGGACTCCCGTGCCCGGCGCCGTGCTGCGGCCAGCGTCCGGGTCGCCGCCCCCAGGTCCCCCGCCGCCACCAGCGCCTCCGCCAGATCCGCGTCGAAACGCACCGCCGCCGGATCCGCCACCGCCAGGCCCCGCACCAGATCCCGCACCCGCAGCAGATCCGCGAGCGCCCCGGCCGTGTCGCGCAGCAGCAACCGGGTGCGGCCCGACAGGTGCAGGCAGTGCGCGGCGAACAGCGGATCCCCCTCCTGCTGGGAGGCCGTCAGCCCCAGGGCGGCGTAGCCGAGCGCCTGCTCCAGGCTCCCGCCCGCCAGTTCCGCCGCGGCCGCGGCGAGGAACGGCGGCCCCGGCGAGGCCCCCGTCTCCCGGGCCAGCGCCAGCATCCGCCCCGCCGCCTCCCGGGCCTGCCGCCCCTCCCCGGCGAGGACGTGGATCTGCACCCGGCCGTCCAGCAGCCACAGTTCGTCGGCGGGCCCGCCGCGCGCCACCAGCGGGCGCAGCCCGTCCAGCAGGCGGGCGGCCTCGGCCGGGCGGTCGTCCAGCAGCGCGAAGCACACGGCGAGGCGGCGCGGGTCCTCGGCGAGGCGGGCACCGTGGGGTGAGGTGGTGGGGGCGGCGGCGAGCGTGGCGGTGTGCTCGGGGCGGCCGCGGCCCTGCTCGATCCGGGCGGTCAGCGTCACGGCCGCCGCCACGGCCGCCGGATCGCCGGACCGCCGGGCCCAGCGCAGCGCGTCGCGGGCATGGGCCAGCGCCTCGGGGTGACCGCCGCGCTGGAGGTGGACGCCCCGCGCCAGCCACAGGTGCGCCGCCGACACCAGCACCGGATCACCCGTGGCGACGGCGTCCACCAGCGCCTGCACGGCCACCTCCTGCACCAGCGCGGCACCGCGCCCGGCCGCGTCCAGCACCGCCAGCCGCGCCCGCACCCGCGCGGCCCGCACGGCGGGGGACGGGAAGAACCGCACCCGCCCCAGCCGCTCCAGCGCCGCCCACGCCAGATCGAGCCGCCCCGCCACGGCCGCATCCTGCGCGGCCAGCACCAGCAACTCCGCCGCCCCGGGCTCCCCACCCCCGGCCCCCACACCGGCACACTCGCCACCGCACCGGCCCGGCGCCACAGCCCGGCCGCACTCACCGAGCCCACCGGCGGCGGGCGGGCCGGACTCCCCGTCACGGGTGGGGAGGGCGGCAGCCTCCTCGGCCGGTTCGTCCAACTCGCCTGCGCAGGACGGGACATCACACCATCCGCCAGCGGCGAAAGCCACATCGGGCCCGACGACACCCACACACCCGACCGGCCCACCAGCCCCACCACGGCCATCGCCGGCAGCTACCGGGCCGGGCCGGACCACAGCCGCACGCCCGCCGCCCGGCACGCCCAACTCTCGGCCACGGGCGGGTACATCGGGCGAGCCGTTGGCTCTCTCGGCAGCGGGCAGGCCAGAGGCGGCGGGTGGACCGGGTTGGGGGGCCGCCTGGCAGGTGGGGGCCGGCGGGCCGGCCTGGGTGTGCTCGGCGTGGGTGGCGGCGAGGAGGGTGAGTTCTGCGGCGCGGGTGTGGTGGCCGCGGGTGCGGGCGGTGGCTGCGGCGGCGGTGAGGGCGGGCAGCAGGGGGTGGGGGGCGGGCAGCAGGGGGTGGGGGGCGGGTGGGGCGAAGGCGCTGGCCTGGTGCCAGGTGCGGTCGTCGGGTTCGGGGGAGGCGGCGGCCAGGGCATGGTGGGCGCGGCGGACCGCCTCCTCGCCCGCCTCGGCGGCGACGCCGTCGCGCAGGAGCGGGGCCGGGAAGTGCACGGTGCCGTCGGTGAGGCGGATCAGGCCGGCGGCTTCGGCGGTGGCCAGGGCGGCGTCGGCGGCGGGTCCGGCGGCGCGGCGCAGGGTGTCCAGGGTGGGCGTGGCGGCCAGCGCGGCCAACAGCAGCACGTGGCGGGCGGGTTGGGGCAGGTCGGCGAGCCAGGTCCGGATGGTCTTGCGGGCGTACGGGGCGAGCGGCCCCACCTCCAGCGGCCCGACGCCGAGCGGCCCGGTGTCCTGGGTTCCGGGGTCGTGGGACCGGGTGCGGGGCGGGCGGGTGCGGGCGAGGGCGGTGGTGAGGTCGGAGACGAGGCGGGGGTGCCCGCCGGTGGCGGTGTGGATGCGGCCGGCGGTGCGCAGCGGGATGCCGAGGGAGTGGGCGAGGGCGGCGGTCTCCTGCGGGCTGAGGGTGGGGATGCCGATTTCGACGGCGCCGCCGCCGAGGACGTCGTGGGCGGCGGGGCCGTCGGGGCGCAGGGCGGCGAGGAGGGTGACGCTGCCGCGGCTGCGGCGGGCGGCGAAACCGAAGACGTCGAGGCTGTCCGGTCCCCACCAGTGGACCTCGTCGGCGGCGAGCAGGGGGCGGGCCTGGCGGCCCCAGGCCTGGAGGCAGGACAGGACGGTGACGCGCAGGGTGGTGGCGTCGGGTTCGGGTCCGGTGGTGCGGCGCAGGACCCAGTCGACGGCGGAGCGCTGGTGGTCGGTGAGGGTGCCGGCAACGTCGGCGGGGCAGGCGGTGAACAGGTCGACGAGGGGGGCGTAGGCGATGTGGGCGTCGGCGGGGGCGGAGCTGAGCCGTACGACGGGGTCGCCGGCCTGCTGCCAGGCGGTGCAGACGGCGTCGAGGACGGCGGACTTGCCGTAGCCGGTGGGTCCGACGACCGCGACGGCGCCGGCCCGGCGCAGTTGCCCGCAGACCTGGTCGACCAGGGGGCGGCGGTCGGTCATCGGAGGGAGGCGAGCCAGGTCTCGACCTCGTCCGCGCTGCGGGGCAGGTCGGCGGAGAGGCACTGGGCGCCGTCGGGGGTGATGAGGAAGTCGTCCTCGATGCGGATGCCGATGCCGCGCAGTTCCTCGGGGACGGTGAGGTCGTCGGGCTGGAAGTAGAGGCCGGGTTCGACGGTGAGGACGTGGCCGGGCTGGAGGGCGGCGTCGTGGTGGGTGCGGCGGGGGGCGTCGGCGCTGTCGTGGCAGTCGAGGCCGAGCATGTGGCCGGTGCCGCAGACGGTGTAGCGGGTGTGGCGGCCGGGGGTTGCGGGTGGCAGGGCGGCGGTGGGGGGCAGGCCCCAGGCGTCGAGGCCTTCGGCGATGACGGTGGCGGCGGCGTGGTGGGGGTCGGTGAAGCGGGCGCCGGGGCGCAGGGTGGCGATGGCGGCGCTCTGGGCGGCGTGGACGAGGTCGTGGACGCGGCGTTGGACGTCGGTGTAGCGGCCGTTGACGGGCAGGGTGCGGGTGAGGTCGCCGGTGTAGAAGGTGTCGGCTTCGACGCCGGCGTCGAGGAGGAGCAGGTCGCCGTCGCGCAGCGGGCCGTTGTTGCGGGTCCAGTGCAGGACGCAGCTGTGCGGGCCGGCGGCGGCGATGGTGTCGAAGCCGAGGCCGTAACCCTCCAGACGGGCGCGGCGGTTGAAGGTGCCTTCGATCCAGCGTTCGCCGCGCTCCAGGGTGGTGGCGTGGCGCAGTTCGGCGGCGGCGTCGTGGAAGCCGGCGACGGTGGCGGTGACGGCGTGGCGCAGTTGCCGGATCTCCCATTCGTCCTTGACGAGGCGCAACTCGGAGAGGACGGCGCGCAGTTCGGCATCCGGGTGGACGCCGAGGCGAGAGCCGGGGTGGGCGTCCGGTGGGACGAGGTCGTCGACGAGCGGGTCGTGGCCGCGCAGGATGCGGGTGGGGACGGGGGTGGCGAGGGCCCGCGGCAGGTCGTGGCGGTGGGCGGCGTCGAGGCCGAGGGCGTCGGCGGTCTCGGCGAGGGTGCGGCGGCGTCCGGTCCAGAACTCGCCGTGGCGCAGGTCGCGGTAGAACTCGGCGGCGCCGGGGCCGTCGTGGCGGGGTGAGCGCGGGCGGGTGTAGAGGGTGGCGGTGTGGCCGGTGCCGGTGGGTTCGAGGACGAGGACGCTGTCGGGGACGGCGTGGACGCTCTGTTCGGCGGTGAGGTGGACGTAGGCGGAGTGCGGGCGGAACGCGTGGTCGAAGTCGTTGCTGCGGGTGGTGAGTACGCCGGCGGGGATGACGAGGCGTTCGCCGGGGAAGCGCGCGGACAGGGCGGCGCGGCGGCGGGCGGCGTGGTCGGTGCCGGACTGCGGCGTCAGGTGGCGGGTGGTGTCGGCCCAGCCGTGCCGGAAGGGCTCGGCCACGGTGTCGTGCTGCGGTCTGACCTCGTGTTGTTCGACCTCGGGCTGTCCGACCTCGTGCTGTCCGACCTGCTGCTCCATCGCACGCTCCGATCGTCGGGGGTCTGCTCAGAGGGAAAATAACATTTCACATGTCACACTTCCAGATCTTGGACGTGATCATGGCGCCCGCCCTCTGCGCACTGCCGGCACCGTCAATGCCCGGTCCGCGCTTGGTCCGTGCGCAAACGGCCGCGACCTGGGACACTGCCCTCACCTGTACGAACACCTTTGAGGCAAGGCGGGGGAAACATGGTCGGTGTGGTGCTGGTCGGCGTCCTGGTGCTGGTCGTCGGCGGATGCGTGTGCGTGGTGTGGGCGGACCGCGGCGGACCGGTCTGGGTCCGGGCCGTGGCCGCCGCGACCCTCGGCGCGGGACGGATGCTGCGCCGCTACCAGCGCGCCGAGCGCCGCCGCCGTATCAACAGCGGTGGTGGCGGCGACTGAGCGGACGCCTACCGCTCGACGGGGCGCTCTGCGATCATGACGCGATGAATGATCATCAGCAGCGACAGACCGTCAGTTCCGGTTCGTACCTCGAACCCGAGATCGGGTTCTCCCGCGCCGTGCGCATGGGCCCGTACGTCGCCGTCGCCGGCACCGCCCCCATCGGCGAGGACGGCGCGACGGCGGGCGTGGGCGACGTCCACGCGCAGACCGTCCGCTGCCTGGACATCGCCGAGGCCGCGCTGAAGGAGGCCGGCGCGTCCCTGGCCGACGTGGTGCGCACCCGCATCATGCTCACCGACGTGACGCGGTGGCGAGAGGCCGCCCGCGCGCACGGGGAGCGGTTCGCCGCGATCCGGCCCGTCACCACCTTCGTCGAGGTCTCCCGCTTCATCGACCCGGAGTGGCTGGTCGAGATCGAGGTCGACGCCGTCCTCGGGTAGGTGGTGTCACATCTGATCCCGCTGCGCTGTCCTCACTACGGCAGCCAGAGAAGGGATCGTAAAGATGAAGGCCGTCATCGTGTGCGCCTCCGTGTCGCACGGCAATACGCGTCGCGTCGCCGACAGCATGGCCCAGGTGCTGGGCGCGAAGGTCGTCTCCCCCGAGCAGGCCGACCTGACGGAGCTGGCCGACGCCGACCTCGTAGGATTCGGCTCGGGCGTCTTCTACGGCAGGCTCCACCCCCACCTGACCGACTTCGTCAAGGCACTTCCCGCCGGGCGGGGCCGGGCGTTCGTGTTCGCCACCAGCGGGCTCCCCGAGATCCCGCTGGCGCCGTTCACCCGCCCCCTGGTCCGGCTCCTCGAAGGCAAGGGCTTCGACGTGGACGGGAGCTTCTCGTGCCGGGCGTTCGACACCTGGACGCCCTTCAAGCTCGTCGGCGGTATCAACAAGCAGCGGCCGGACGCCGGGGACCTGGCTGCCGCGCGGGCGTTCGCCGGGCAGCTGAGGGACAGGCGAGGGCCGGTGTCCTGACAAGAGCCGTTCCGGGGGCCTCTGCCGCGTCCCGGACGCAAAGGTCACGATCCACAGCTGGAGTGGCAGCCGAGGTGCCGTTGGAGGAACCGCGGTGCGGCGTCGGCCCGACGGATTCTTGACGCCGCACCAGCAGGCCCTGCCCGGCGCGCCCGTCCGCTCGTACGCTGGGGTGCGCGACACCGACAAGGGGAGACGGGGGCGGGCGATGCGCAGCGGATGGCCGAGCCGTGAACAGCTGGAGCGTACCTTCGAGTGGATGCTGACCGACGCCCTCGCCGGGCGCGGGATCCGCAGCTGCACCGGGCTCGACGACGACACCGAGAACGCGCTGTGGGCGATCTGCGACGCCGACCCGGACGGGCCCGCGGGCGACCGGGCGGAGCTGGTGGCGGCCGCACGCCGGGCGTTCGCGGGGCAGTTGGACGGCAGCAACGCGGCCCGCTGGCGCGAGAACCTCGCCCGGAAGATCGCCGAACGCTCCGCCCGAGCCGCCGGCGGTGCTGACTGATCCCGTCCCCTAGGGTGGGGCGGGTGAGCGTTCATGTGATCGTCGGATACGGGCCCGCCGGGGCCGCCACCGCCCAGCTGCTGGCCGAGCAGGGACACACCGTCCGCGTGGTCACCAGGTCCGGCCGCCCCGCCTCGGGCAACGCGCCGGCCTCCATCGAGCACCTCGCCCTGGACGCCACCGACCCCGCCCGGCTGGCCGAGGCCGCCCGCGGCGCCGTCGCGATCCACAACTGCGCCGCCCCGCGCCTTCAGGACTGGGTCACCGGGTGGCCGCCGCTGGCCGCCTCGCTGTGCGCGGCGGCCGAGCAGAGCGGCGCGGTCCTCGTCCTGCTCGGCAACCTCTACGGCTACGGCCCCGTCGAGGGCCCGCTCACCGAGGACCTGCCGCTCGCCGCCACCGGTCCCAAGGGCCGGGTGCGGGCGGCGGTGTGGGAGCAGGCCCGCGCGCTGCACGAGGCCGGCCGGATCAGGGCGGTCGAGGTGCGGCCCTCGGACTTCTTCGGCCCCGGCGTCACCGACGGCGGCCACCTCGCCGCCCGCGCGATCCCGGCTCTGCTCAAGGGCAAGCCGGTCAGCGTCCTCGGCGACCCCGACGCCCCGCACAGCTGGACCTACCTGCCCGACGTGGCCCGCGCGATGGCCGAGGTCGCCGGCGAGGAACGCGCCTGGGGCCGCGCCTGGCACGTCCCCACCGCCCCCGCCCTGTCCGCACGTCAGATGGTCGACCACCTCGCCACCGAGGCCGGCACCGCCCCCGTCGCCGTCCGCCGCCTCTCCCCCGCCCTGCTGAACGCGGCGGCCCTGTTCTCCCCGCTGCTGCGCGAACTGCGCGAGGTCCGCTACCAGTTCGACCGCCCGTTCGTCGTGGACGCCTCCGCCTACGAGGCCGCCTTCACCCTGCGCGCCACCCCGCTGGAGGAGCAGATCAGGTCCACCGTCGCCTGGTGGCGCGCCCGGCTGCCGTAGCCGCAGCCGCGAGCGGGGTCAGTGCTTGAGCGCGTCGACCCCGCGGTAGCCGCCGCCCGGCACGCCCTCGATCAGGATGATGTCGGCGACCATGTGCCGGGTGCGCAGCGGCAGGATCTCCCGGTAGGCGGGCGAGTCCCACCAGGCGCGGGCCCGCTCGTAGTCGGGGAACTCGATGACGATCGTGCCGCCCGCACCCCAACGGCCCTCCACCGTCTCGTACGTGCCGCCGTGGACGAGGAAGCGGCCACCGAAGGGGTCGAGGGTGGCGTCGATGCGCTCCAGGTACTCGACGATGTCGGGGCCGAACTCGACCGACTGGACCTGGGCGATCGCGTACGCGCTCATGGCTGCTCCTGCGGGGTTCGTCGTGGGCGTTTCCTGCTGACGTCCCCGACAGTAGGGCGCGCGAGGTGGCGGGCGAATCCGTCACGCATCAGTAGCCCGTACGTATCCCCGGCAGCCCCCTGCGCAGTTACTCACCTCATTCGGCCGAGAAGTCGCTCCACGGCCGGGCACCTGAAGCGAAGTCGAAGACCTCGGACAGTGTCGTAAAGAAGGCGGCATCGCCGTTTCCGACCCAGAAGTAGCGCTTCTCCGGTGATTCGCCGTCCCACACCATGAAAATCCCCACCGAGCCGTCACGGTTCACCGAGATCGGCACCAGCACCGCGTCCTCTGCGAGGCCCTCGTCGACGTGGACGTCGATACCGGTGACAACGTCGAGGAATCGACGCGCCCGGGCGAGATCGTCTCCGGACGGCCAGTCCCGCCACCCCAGGATGGGCATTCCCGCAAAGAAGTTGTCCATCCCGTCGGAAAACTCCAGGAACTCCCGATAGCCCGGCTCGAGCGGCCGCCCCATCCACTCCTCGAGCTCCAGGATCTGGCTCGCGCCGGCCGGTGGCCGCAGCCCCGGAGCCGCCGCGAGGGGCGACTCCGGGTCCGATCGGTGGTCATCGACCCTGGCAGCCACAAGCCGTTCGATCCACTCAGTCAACTCGCACCAACCTCATCGTCGTCAACCTCCCACTACCAGGCGGCGGCCGAGTCCTCACCTTCGGCGCAGGCGGCGGACGCCGGTCGGCGCCCGCCGTCCATGCCACAAACCCCGGGGCCCGCTACGAAGCCCGCACCGGCCCGAACCGCTCCACTGACTTCTCTCCCGGCGGGACGTGGTAGTCCCGCAACGCAATCGGATTCGAGAAGTCCTGCCCGCTGTTCGGACCGGTCATGTCCTCCCCCCGCAGGTAGCGGCAGAACCACTCGGTGAAAGTGAGGTCGTAGCGGTAGAACTCGTCGTCGTCCCCGACATAGACCACGATGCACCAGCCGTACGCGGAATCGCTGCGGGCCAGGAAGACCGACTCCCCGTGCGCCGTCGGCATGATGGGGATCAGACCGTCCGGCGCACCGAACCCCAACGGCTCGGGAAACCCCGGGAAGTTCTCCTCCGAGAACTCGCAGGCCTCGTACGCGACCACGGTCTCCCGCATGTAGTCGCCCAGATCGTGGGCGACCGTCGCGGGCCCCATCAGCCAGATCGACCGGCCGATCTGGATCGGTGCGTACTGTCCGGCCAACTCCTTGAAGTCGCCGGGCAGCTCCACCCCCAGGTCGGATTCCAGCCCACGCCAGCTCTCCGCCGGAACACCGGGCCCGCTGGGCGGCCCGATGACCGCCCGCACTTCCTCCACGTGGTCCACCACGGTTCTCCTCCCACCGGTCGGCAACTGCGTGATCACACAGTGCTCGTGGACGTTGCCCTGCCCTCAAGGATGAAGTCTCGGGAACCCACCCGACGGCCAAGGAGAGGCAGGCGAAACGACGGTAGGTATATCTGACTGTCGGTAGACAGACAAATGGCCCCCGAGCCCAAGTGGCGTAGATCGCGGTGCGAAACGGTGGAAACGCGGAGCGTACGGAAGGCCGGGGCGGGCGGGGTGGGTTCGCTAGGCTCGGGGGGCTTGGGTACGGCTGCAGTACGGGCCTGGGTACGGGCTTTGGGTACGGGCTTTGGTGCGGGTTGGCGGGGGCGGGTGGGTGGCCCCGGGGTCTGGGTCGAAGGGCGGGCTGCGCGGATGCTGGAGTACGACGCCGAGGGGTTCCGACGGGGCGGGGTGGCGCACCGGGTGGTGGCGGGGGCGGTGCACTACTTCCGGGTGCATCCGCAGCTGTGGGAGGACCGGCTGCGGCGGGTGCGGGCGCTGGGGGTCAACACCGTGGACACGTACGTGCCGTGGAACTTCCACGAGGTGCGCCACGGGCCGGCGGACTCGCCGGCCGGCCTCCCGGCGGATATCCGGGTGGACTTCACCGGGTGGCGGGACGTGGGGCGGTTCGTGCGCCTGGCCGGCTCGCTGGGGCTGGACGTGATCCTGCGGCCCGGCCCGTACATCTGCGCCGAGTGGGAGTTCGGCGGGCTGCCGGCCCGGCTGCTGGCCGTGGACGGGCTGCGGCTGCGCTGTGCCGATCCGGCGTACCTGGCGGAGGTGGACGGCTGGTTCGACGCGCTGGTGCCCGAGGTGCTGCCGCTGCTGGCGAGCCGGGGCGGCCCGGTGGTGGCGGTGCAGGTGGAGAACGAGTACGGCAGTTACGGCGACGACGCCGCGTACCTGGCACACCTGCGCGACGGGCTGGTGCGGCGCGGCGTGGACTGCCTGCTGTTCACCGCCGACGGCGCGCACGACACCATGCAGCAGGGCGGCGCGATCCCCGGCCACCTGGCGACCGCGACGTTCGGCTCGCGCGCGCCCGAGCGGCTGGAGGTGCTGCGCCGCCGGCAGGCCGACCGGGGCGAGCCGGTGGAGGGGCCGCTGGCGGCGATGGAGTTCTGGGTCGGCTGGTTCGACCAGTGGGGGCTGCCGCACCACGTCCGCGACGCGAAGGAGAGCGCCGCCTCGCTGGCCGAACTGCTCGACACCGGCGCCTCCGTCAACCTGTACATGGCGCACGGCGGCACCAGCTTCGGCCTGTGGTCGGGCGCCAACCACGCCGGTGCGCACCCCTTCGACGCCGGCTACGAGCCGACCGTCACCAGCTACGACTACGACGCGCCGATCGGCGAGGCGGGCGAGCTGACCGAGAAGTTCCACGCCCTGCGCGAGGTCATCGGCCGGTACGTGGACGGGCCGGCCGAGGAGCCGCCGGCCGTACCGGCCCGGGTGGCCCCGCAGCGGATCGCCCGCGCGAGCGGCCGGGCGCTGCTGCTGGAGCAGCTGGACGTGCTGTCGCAGGCGGTGGAGCGGGCGGCGCCGCTGCCGATGGAGCAGGTCGGGCAGGACCGCGGCCTGATCCACTACCGCACCCGCGTCCTCGGCCCGCGCCCCGAACTGCCGCTGCGCATCGACGGGTTGGCGGACCGGGCGCAGGTGTTCGCGGACGGCCGGCTGCTGGGCGTGCTGGAGCGCAACTCCCCCGGCACGACACTGCCGCTGGCCACCGGGCCCGACGGGGTCACCCTGGACATCCTGGTGGAGGCGCTCGGGCGGGTGAACTACGGCCCGCAGATGGACGACCGCAAGGGCATCACCCGCGGCGTCTCGCACGGCCACCAGCGCCTGTTCGGCTGGCAGATCCGGCCGCTGCCGCTCACCGACCTCGGTGAACTGCGCTACGAGGAGCCGGAGTTGACCCCGGTGCGGGACGGGCACCCGGCGTTCCACCGGTTCGAGGCCGTGCTGCCGGAGCCCGCCGACGCCTTCCTCGCCCTGCCCGGCTGGGGCCGCGGACTGCTGTGGCTCAACGGCTTCCTGCTCGGCCGCTACAACGCCGCCGGCCCCCAGCGCACCCTCTACGCCCCCGGCCCGCTGTGGCGCGCGGGCGAGAACGAGCTCGTCGTCCTCGAACTCGACCACCACGGCGAGGCGTTGGAGCTGCGCGACAAGCCGGACCTGGGGCCGACGGCGGCGGCGCCGAGCTCCGAGTACTGAGCCGCCCTGCCCGTGGTCAGTCCCACCAGAACGACCAGCGGGGGAAGGCGACGAGCAGCTCGGCGTAGGCGGTGAGGGTGCCGGTGCCCTGGAAGACGAGGTCGGGGCAGAGGGCGGTGTGCTCGGCGGCCAGCGGCAGGGCCTCGTCGAGGGTGGCGGGCGGGGCGGCGACGCTCAACTCCAGGGTGTCGAAGCCGGCCTGGACGACGCGGGCGCCGAAGCGGCGTTCCCAGGAGGCGAGGACGGCGGCGATCTTCGCGGTGTCGTTCTCGTGGTTGACCGGGCCGTTCCAGCCGCAGGCGGCCAGTGCCGCAGCCCCGCCGGCGGCCCGGACCAGACCGAGGCGCAGCCGCCCGCCGTCGGCCTCCAGGCCCGCCGCCAGGATCCGGGCGCACTCGCCGGCGTCCGCCACGCACGGCAGGGGTACCGGGTCGGCGGCGAGACCCGGCCAGGTGGCGTCGTAGGGGGCGAGGACGGGGTCGAAATCGTCCTCGTCCTCCTCCTCGTCCTCCACGTTCGGGCCCTCCCACCAGCCGCGCAGCAGGGCGGCCGGGTCGTGGTGGGCGGGGTCGGAGACCAGGGCGGGGAAGAGTTCGCCGGACAGCCAGGGACGGAAGTCCGGCTCGTCCGCCAGCGGGGCGAGCAGCAGCGGGTAGAGGCCGGACTGCGGGTGGGCGCGGTGGAGTTGCCCCCACAGCCCGGCGGGCGGGCGCTCGTCGCTGACCCACAGCAGCGGCTGCTGCCCGCGGCCCTCGTCGCCGACGACGGAACGGCCGGGCGGGAGCGGGACGGGCGGGGAGACATCGAAAGGCCAGGTCATGCGCCCACCCTAGGGGCGGGGGCCGACAACGGGGGCCGCCGCCCACCCGGCTTCCGGCCTGACACCGACGCAGTGCGGTCAGTCGGTGCGCTGTCCGTGGAGAAGGACGGGCAGCGTGCGGTGGGCGAGGGCCTCGGTGACGCGGGCGGCCTGGGAGGGGGCCATGACGTCGGGCAGTTCACGGACGGGGACGAAGCGGGCGCCGAGCAGCCCGCTCCTGTGCTGCGGCGGGACGGTGAGGCGGGTGCCGTCGCGGACCGTGCCGCCGTGGAAGACGAGGTTGCGGCGCTCCAGGTAGCGGTCGGCCGGGGTGAAATCGACCGCCAGGATGTCGGTCAGGCGCAGGGTGAGGCCGGTCTCGGCGTGCAGGTGGCGGGCAGCGGCCCGGTGCGGGGGCTCGTTGGGGCGGGCGGCGCCGCCGGGCAGGATCAGGCCGTCCAGGTAGTCGGGGTCGACGAGCAGGACGTCGCCGCGCCGGTTGCGCACGAGGACGAGGCAGCCGAGCCGGGTGACGGGCGGCTTGGCGAGGAGGTGGGGGTCACGCATCGGGCAGTTCACTTCCTGAGGGCTGCGAGGAGGATGAGGGAGAAGCCCGCCCACCAGAGCAGGCGGGCGAGGAGTTCAGTCGTCATGCGCCAGGCGCTCGTACCGCAGGCCCTTGCGGAGCAGGTCGACGATCCGCAGCAGTTCGAGGGTGCGGGCCGAGCCGAGCTGGACGAGGTAGCACCCGGTCAACCGCCCGTGCTCCCAGTCGACTTCGACCGACGGCAACGTCACCCCGCCGAGCGCGAGCACGGAGATGAGGTCCTCCGTGACGGAGGCGGCCTCCCGCCGCTGCCCGGCGGTCACGCGAGAGAGCATCGAGCCCATCACTTCTCCCCCGGCCGCTTGTGGACCTCGAAGACGCGCCAGGCGCTCCAGGCGTCGGAGAAGGAGCCGAACCCCTTGAGCTCCCCGGAGTCCTGGCACAGCCACTCCCCCGTGCTCTCGTTGCGGACCCGGTACAGGCGGGCGGCGGGGTCGAAGCGCACCCCGTACCCGTGGAGACGGGGAACCTGCTCATGGGCCATGGGGAAACCTTCCGTTGTCGAACTTTGGCCAGGTCGATCGAACGCGCCCCGAGATCTCGTGGAGCGCGTGCAACCCGATCGTGCCCGCCGATGCGTAGCCGCCGCGACGACGGCAGGGCGTCTCTCCGGTGCGCTGACAAGACGTCATTTAGGCGTCATAGAAAGCCTCTTGGATCTAATCTGTTGCCGTGACAACGCCGAACGAGACTTTGCGGGCCGTACGCCGCGGCCTGCGTCTGAGTCAGGACGAGTTCGCGAAACGCCTCCGGGCGGTGGGAATGGAACAGGGCGAGCCCAACGAGGCGAGCAAACGCCTGGTCCAACGCTGGGAATCCGGGGAGGTGCGAGCCCCCCGACCGGTGTACGTTCGTGCTCTTGAGGCTGTCACGAGTCTTCCTGTCGACCGCCTCGGGTTCGAAACGCCGCAGCTACCTTCCGGGGTGACCCTGGATGGCACAGGAGGACATGACATGGCCAACGGCAAGCCGGGCATACCGGTGCAGGTGGCTCCCGCCCCGGCGGGTGAGGATCACTCCGGGATCTGGCTGAGCCGTTACGAGTTCTTCAGCAGCAGCCGCGACAACACGTTCACCGGGCTGCACCATGTCATCCTCACGCACCACGGGAACCGCATCACGGGCCACTCGTTGCCCAACGCGTCGTTCAATCCCGACTCCCCGCTCTCCTTCGACCTGACCGTCGACCGGAACATCGTGACCGGCACCTGGGTCGAGCAGACCGCGCAGGACGGCTACTACCAGGGCGCCCGGTACCACGGAGCCATTCAGCTGCTGCTCGATCCGACCGGCCGGCGCATGGCCGGAAAGTGGGTCGGTTTCGGCAAGGAGTTCGACGTGAACACCGGCCCCTGGGAGCTCCGGCTCCTCGACAGGTCCACGACGGACGAAACCCTGGCCCAGTACAGCGCGCCGCCCGCCGACCACCCAGACGCCCGCACCTGACCGACCGGCTCAGGCCCCGCCGCCCCAAGCCTCGGGCGGCGGGGCCTTCTCGATCCAGGCAAGCCTTTGCCTTCCCGCCCGTTCTCCTCGCCGCCGCCCCTTCGCGAGGGGCGGCGGCGAGGAGGCCGGTCGTCCGCGCGGGTGCGGGGCGGGCGCTGACAGCGGGGGGTTCAGGACCAGGGCAGGGTGGCGCGGGTGTGCCAGTACGTCTTGGCGGGTTCGGCGAGCGGGGTGAGGGAGGCGAGGTCGGCGGGGGTGAGGTGGAGGGTGGCGGCGGTGAGGTTGGAGGTGAGCTGGTCGACGGTGGCGGCGCCGGAGAGCACCAGGTCGGCCCAGGGCTGGGCGGCGGCCGCGGCCAGGGCGACGGCGTCGCAGGAGGCGCCGAGGCGGGTGGCGAGGGCGCGCAGGGCGGCGGTGTCGTCGCCGGTGGCGTTGCGGTCGGCGAGGCGGCCGTTGGCCATGCCCTCCTTGACCACCACCAGCCACCCAGCCGCGTGGGCCTCGGCCAGGGCGGGGGCCGCGGAGGTCTCCAGCGGGTTCCAGGTGGCCTGGACGGCGGCGAACAGCGGGCGGCCGTCCACGGTGACGGCCAGGGCCTCGCGGATGGTGTCGGCCTGAGCGGGCCCGCTGGTGGACAGGCCGACCCGCACGCCCTGGGCGGCCAGCTCCGCCAGGCGCGCGTGCAGGGCGGGGTCGGTCAGGGCGGGGCTGTCGGGGGTGACCGAGTGGACCAGGTAGACGTCCAGGTGGGAGCCCAGCAGCGCCCGGGTCTCGGCGATCTGGCGGTCGAACACCGCCGCCGAGTGCTCCTTGACCTCGTGCGCGGCCACCCCCGAGGCCTGCCAGTCAGCAGTGTAGGTGTAGCCCCACTTGCTGCCGACCGTCATCGCGGCCGCGGCCTCGGGCCGGTGCGCCAGCCAGTCGGCGACGAACTCCTCGGCGCGGCCGTAGGAGCGGGCGGCGTCGACGTAGCGCACACCGGCGGCGTACGCGGCGTCGAGCAGGGCGTGGGTACGGCGGCGCAGCGCCTCGATGGTGCGGTCGGCGGGCAGGTCGGCGTCGCGGCCGAGCGTGATGTAGCCGGGGCGTCCGACGGCCGCGGTGCCCAGGCCGAACCGGGTGATCGGCGATCCGGCGGGTCCGGTGACGGCTCCGGCGGCGGGGGCGGTCGGCATGGCGGGGCTCTCCTCGGGCGTGCGGCGGTGCGGTGGTGCGTTCGCGCAGGCGGGGCGGGGCGCCGCGCCGTCACCCGAGCCTACCGATGCCCGACACCGGCAGGGGCGGAGCCGGCCCGGGGGTCGATCGTCGAGAAGGGCCAAGCACCCGGCAATTGACCGGGTTGACCCGTTCTCGCACGATCGACCCTCCCCCGGGTTCGGGATGTCAGCCCGCCCGCCGGGGTCAACTGGCATGGATAGCTGGCATAGCTGGATCCATACCAGCTGATTCCCTTGGGCTATCGTGACCTGGCCGGCCCTGCCCCGTCCATCCCGACCGTGACGTGGAGGGCCCGGGTGAGGAAGGTAGGGGGCATGGGGGACATGGGGGGCATGGCGGAGTCGGCCCGGGGGGACGCGGCAGCGCAGCCGTCCGGTCTCGCGGACGCACCGGCGGAACGGCAGGAGCGGGCGGGGCAGCCGTCCGGCCTCTCGGCCAGGATCGAGGCGCTGTTCCGGACCGTCCGCCGCTCCGACCGCGAGCAGTACACCAACGAGGAGGTGGCCCGGGCCTGCCGCGAGGCGACCGGGGAGTCGTTCTCCACCACCTACCTGTGGCAGCTGCGCACCGGGCGCCGGGACAACCCGACCAAGCGCCACCTGGAGGCGCTGGCCCAGTTCTTCCAGGTCCCGCCCGCGTACTTCTTCGACGAGCAGCAGGGCGCCGAGATCGCCAAGGAGCTCGCCCTGCTCGGCGCGCTGCGCGACGCGGGCGTGCGCAGCCTGGCGCTGCGGGCGGTCGGGCTCTCGCCCGAGGGGCTGGACACGGTCAGCGAACTGGTCGACGTGATCGCCCGCCGGGACGCGGCCCGCAGGCGCCCGGCGTCCTGACCGCTGGCCGGGGTCAGGCAGGGACGACACGACGGCGGGAAGGAGCACACCGTGCGAGGTGACAAGGAGTGCCGGTCGGTGCTGCGGCGGTGCCGCCGGACGGGCGAACAGCCGGAACTGCCGGGCCCGTTCGACGCCACCGTGCTGCTGGCGCGGCTCGCCGCCGGCGCGGGCGGCCACCGGTGACCCGCCGCCGCACCCCGCTCCTGCTCGCCGCCGCCCTGCTCCTGGCCACCGGCACCGCGGGCCTGCTCTGGTACCTCTTCGCCGTCCTCCCCGCCCGGGTCCTGCGGGACTGGGACTGACCGACCGGCGACTTGTCACCGCCGCGTCCTAGGTGTATTGACCCGCGGGGTTGTTCACGCGGCTGATCGGTGGCTTGCCTCCGAGTGCGGTGTGGCAGCGATGGTAGTTGTACTGGTGCAGGAAGTGG
>NZ_JBEOSA010000035.1:0-88429 GCF_040302625.1 Kitasatospora sp. NPDC097643
GCTGGAACACGGCCGTCCGGTGCGCTTCGGCGCCGACCAGGGGCAGGGCGTGTTCCGTGGCGCGGACGGCGAGTTGTTCACCGCGCCGGTCACCGCCGACAACGAGGCCGACGTGCTGGTCCACGACGCCCACGCGACCAGCCCGGCGACCGCGTTCGCGCTGTCCCGGATCGCCGACGCCGACACCCTCCACCACACCCCGATCGGCGTCCTGCGCGCCGTCCGACGCCCCGTCTACGACGAGCTGATGGCCAGCCAGTTGGCGGCCGCCGCGGCCCACCGCGGCCCGGGCGACCTGGCCACCCTGCTCGCGGGCAACGACACCTGGACGGTGGACTGACCCTCCTGGACCCTCCTGGCCCCTCCTGGCCCTCCTGGCCGGTCAAGCGAAGTGGCGCCCCCGTCGGTCGACGGCGGCGCCACTTCGCTTGACCGGCCCTACTGCTCGACCCACTCGACCAGCTCGATCACGACTCCGTTCGGGTCGGCGACCTGGAACAGCTTCTCGCCCCACGGCTCCTCGCGCAGCGGCAGGGTGATCTCCACCCCTTCGCCGCGCAGCCGCTCCTGTTCGCCCTCGATGCCCTCGACGACGAAGGCCAGGATCACCCCGTCCGCGACCCGGTCCCGGAACCCCTCCGGCAGCACCTCCAGCCCGCGCCGCAGGAACACCACGTCGACCCCGCCCCCCGGGTGCCCGAGCGACACGAACCCGTCGGCCGCCATCTGCTCCGCGTACCCGAAGTGCCGCTTCAGGAAGCCGGCGGAGGCCTCGACGTCCTCGACGGTCAGCGACACGACACTGCCGGTGATCTGCATGGTGGAACGCCCTCTCCTCGACCCTGCCCGATTATCCCGTACGCGGTACACTATACATAGTACGGAGAATTGCGCCAGGGGGATCCGCGGCGGCGGGGAAAACGCCGGTGCCCCCGCCCGGGGAGGGCGGGGGCACCGGCGCGTCGAGGGAAGGTGGGCGTCAGAAGACGCAGGGGATGCCGCCGTCGGCCTCGGCTTCGACCTTGGGACCCTGCATGGGGAGGTCGGCGGCGGGGTCGGTGGGGGGCGGGGTGGAGCCGGTGGGGGCGGGGGTACTGGAGGTGGGGGTGGCGGTGCGCTTGCCGGAGGGCGGCGAGGTGCGGGTGGCCGTCGGGGTCCGGGTGGTCGTCGGGGTGGCCGTCGGGGTCGGGGTCTGGCTCGGCTGGGCGGGGGTGCCGGTCGCGGGGTCGGTCGGGGCCGGGGCAGGGGCGGTGTCGGCGTAGCCGAAGAGCTGCTTGACCACCTTCTGGATCTTCGCCGGGGTGACCAGGTTGACGTCCTGGCCGTTGCGGCGGTCGAACCGGTCGAAGGTCAGGGTGTTGAACTCGACGTTGCCGCCGGTGAGGTTGGGGGCCTGCTGGGCGAAGTCGAGGATGTTCCACTCGTTGTCGATGACGAGGTCCTTCTGCACCACGCCGAACAGCTTCTGCATCTCCCCGAGGTCGCCGATGACGCCCTTCTGCTTGAGGTTGTGCATGACGGCGGAGATGAAGGCCTGCTGGCGGTGGGTGCGGGCGAAGTCGTCGGCGTTCCCGTTGCCGTCGTCGAGGTTGTGGCGCTGGCGGACGAAGGAGAGCGCCTGGGCGGCGTTCAGCTTGTTGACGCCCTTGTGGAAGTCCGCGCCGGAGCCCTGGCCGTCCTTGGCCGGGTCCTTGGTGTCGTGGGTGAGGCAGACCTCGATCGGCTCGACCGCCTTGGCGATGTCGTAGAAGCCGATCAGGTTGACCTCGGCGATGTGGTCGACCGGCTGGTCGAGGAACTTCTGTACGGTCCGGATGGTGGCCGCGCGGCCGATGTCACGGCCGGCCTTCTCCAGGTCGGCGCCCTTGAGCCCCTTGGCCTGGAGGGCGGGGGTGGCCTTCTCCTTCGCGGCGCCGTAGGCCTCCTTGATCTTGGCCATGCCCATCTGGGAGCCGTCGCCGTTGTAGGTCATGACGTAGTCGTCGCGGGGGATGGAGACCGCCTGGACCTTGCCGCCGCCGGCGGGTATGTGCAGCAGGATCAGGGAGTTGGTGTTGTAGCCGCCGACGTCGGAGCTGTGCCCGGCGTGCAGTTCGTCCTGGATGAGCGCCGGGTCGATGTCGGTGCCGTCCATGTTCCGGCGGCTGTCGAGGCCGATCAGCAGCAGGTTGACGGAGTTGTCCAGGTGCTTGGGCGCGTCCTTCTTGGTCTCGGCGATGACCTTGGAGGTGACCATGCCGTCGGTGAGGCTGGTGTACTCGTACCAGACCACCCCGCTGGCGGCGAACACCGCGAGCGCGACCGAGCAGGCCGCCGCGCGGCCCGCGATCAGCAGCGGGGAGCGTCGGCGGGGTGCCGTCGGCGCCCGTTCCGCCGGGCCGTCGTTCCGGTGCTCAGCCATGCTGCCCCCTCCGGTCCCGGACCACCCGGGCCACGATCACCAGCGCGGCCGTCCCCGCGGCCGTGGCCATCACGGGAAAGCCGTGCACCACCCACTTCGCGGAGCCGGTGGCCAGCCCCTTGCCCCGGTAGGCGTCGCCGTCGGCCAGCAGTTCCGCGCCGGCGGTCACCCCGAGGACGAGTAGCGGGGAGGCGGTGAGCACCCACCACCAGCCGTGGCGGGTGGAGAGCGCGGCGGCCAGGGCCGTGCCGAGGACCGCGCCGAGCGCGAACGCCAGGCCCATGCCGGGGCCGGAGAGTTCGTCGACCGCGGCGCCCACCACCGGCAGCCCGACCGCGAGCGCGACGGGCAGGGTCGCGCCGCCGGGGAGCGGTCGTGCCGGGGGCCGGTCGGCCCGCCGTGCCACCCGTTGCCCGGACCCGGATGTCCGTCCTCGTCGCCCTGCCACGTGCCCACCCCCGTGTTTCCGTGTCCGGGCGCCTCGGCGGCGCCCGCGCCGGGCCGCTCTGTGACGAGCGGTGCGGCGTTGCCAGTAGTGGACGCCCGGGGTCGGGCGTGTGGTTCCCGTGCGGATGTTCGGTGGCGGTGGCGTCGGATACACTACACCGGGTAGTTTTTGCCGGTGCGAGGGACGAGGAGTGGGGCCGTGGCGGCGACGGGTGGAGCGGGGCGGCCGGAGAAGCGGCAGGCGATCACGCGGGCCGCGACGACGGTGTTCGGGCGCGAGGGGTACGTGCGGGCCAGCATGGACGCGATCGCGGCCGAGGCCGGGGTGTCCAAGCGCACGGTCTACAACCACTTCGCCGACAAGGAGACCCTGTTCCTGACGGTCGCCCTGGAGAACTCGGCCGAACTGACCGGGAAGATCCGCGAGTTGATGCGCACCTACCTGGAGCGGGTGGTGGACCTGCGCCAGGACCTGATCGACTTCGCGGTGGACCGCGCGCGGGCCGTGCTGTCCGCGGGGGACCACGGCGCGCTCGGCCGGGCGATCCGCGCCGAGGTGGCCAACATCCCGGCGGACGTGCTGGCGGCCTGGCTGGACGCCGGGCCGGTCGCCTCGCTGCGGGACCTCGCCGAGCGGTTCGCGGTGCTGGCCGACCGGGGCCTGCTGGTCGTCGAGGATCCCGGACTGGCCGCCGAGCAGTACACCCTGCTGACCTTCCACGGCGTGGCCGAGCGCTCGTTCTGGGGCGCCGTCCCGGTGCCGGACGAGGAGGTCGCGCGGATCGCGGCGGTCGGCGTCGACGCGTTCCTGAAGATCTACCGGGCACCGGCGGCGGGGTGAGCGCGCGCTCCGGGCGGGGAGTCGGCACGAGGCCGGGTTCCCCGCCCGGAGTGCGGTCGGGCTACTTCCAGTTGACGCCCTTGCCGAGGGTGTACGGGCTGCCCCAGTACTCGGCACCGGCCACCTTCGAGGCCGTCGGAGAGAGCGCCACCGCGCAGGCCGTGCTGGACTGGCCGTTGGTGAAGCCCTTGGGCAGCGAGGGGCTCGGGCACTTGGCGAAGTTGCCGATGACCATCAGCTCCTGCGCCTCGGTGCCGTCCGCCAGCAGGCCCTTCATGTGGTCGACGCTGGTGAAGGACAGGTCGGTGGTGCCGACGTTGGTGATCTTGTAGTGCACGTAGTAGGGCACCAGGCCCTTCGCCTTGTCGCCGAGCTTGAACTCGGTGAGGTCGGCCGGGTCGCCCTGGTCGATCGATGTGACGGCCAGCGTGATGGTGCCCTTGGTGCTGCCCGAGGTGAACGGCACCGTGGCGGCCTCGCCGATCTTGTACGTCTGGCCGGGCGCGGCGGTCGGGCCCGCGTTGCCGCCGCCGGCCGTCGGGGCGGAGGCCGTCGGGGTGTCGGCCGGAGCCGGGGCGGTGGCCGGGGCCGTGGCGGCCGGGGCGGTGGTCGGGGCGGCGGCCGTGGTGGTCGGCGCGGCCGGCTGGGTGGGCGCGGCGGTCGCGGGCGGGGCGGTCTTCGCCGTGTCGGACGACGAGGAGTCGTCGTTGCAGGCGGTCAGGGTCAGCGCGCTGACCGCGGCCAGCCCGACGAGTATCTGCACGCTCCGACTGCTGCCGGTGGTCTTCAAGGACGTCCCCCGTCTACTCGGGTCCGCCGGTCGGCGGTCCTCCTGACCCATGTTCATAGCGCAGCGCCGGGGGCGGTGCCACGGCTTTGGCGGCCTCTTGACCGGGTCGTGACGAGTCCCGTGCGGGGCCGTGACAGCGGAGGCCGGTCCGTGACCCGGGCCGGCAACTCACCGGTTCCGCGTGCGCGTTGGCCGCTCCCGCTCACCGGTCCCGCCACTCCCGGGCGAGCAGGCCGAGGACGGTCTGGTCGACGAACTCCCCGCAGACCCAGGCGGAGGCGCGCAGGGTGCCCTCGACGGTGAACCCGGCGGCGCGGGCGGCCCGGATCATCGGCTCGTTGTCGGTGAGGGTCTCGATCTGGAGCCGTTGCAGGCCGAGCACCCGGAAGCCGTAGTGGCACAGCGTGCGCACGGTGTCGGCGGCGAGCCCGCGGCCGCGGTGGGCGGGGCGCAGCGCGATCCCGACGTGGGCGCAGCGGTTGTGGCCGTCGATGCCCCAGAGCAGCGCCTCGCCGGCGAGTTCGCCGCCGGCCCGTTCGAGGACGGAGAAGCAGGCGGCGTCGTCGGTGGGCGCCGTGACGGCGTACGGCGAGTGCTCGGGCAGGGGCGGGACGGGCCGCCAGGGCCGGTTGTCGGCCCGGACCCGGGTGGTGACGTCGTCGTGCAGTTCGGCCTGGAGGACGGGGACGTCGTCCGGGTGGCGGGCGCGGAGGGTGACCAGGGAGCCTTGTAACATGTCACATTTCTAGCAGGGTGATGGTGCGCCGCGCCCGCGGATTTCCGGGCGGGCCTCAGGAGGCGCCGAGGAGCAGCTCGTGGTAGCCGGTGACGGTGGTGAAGCCGAGCTGCTCGTACAGCCGGATCGCCGGGGCGTTGTCGGTGCGGACGTTCAGGCCGAGGTGGTCGGTGGTCGCGGCGAGGTGCCGGCACAGGGCGGTGACGCAGGAGCGGGCGAGGCCGCGGCCGCGGGCCTCGGGCAGGGTGGTGACGTTGCCGAGCACGGCGACCCGCTGGGCGGGGGAGTGCACGTGCACCCCGGCGGCGGCCAGCAGCCGGCCGCCCTCGCGCACGCCGACGTAGCCGCCGCCGGTCAGCATCCGCTCGTCGAACCAGGCCTCGGGGTAGGAGGCGGCCAGCAGGGCGCGCAGGTCGGCCAGGTCGGACGGGGTCAACGGCTCGACCTGGTGCGGGAGTCGGGCCGGCAGCTGCGCGTGGCCCGGGAGGATCATCCGCAGCAGCGGGGTGCGGTGCTCGACCCGGTAGTCGGGGGCCAGGGCGCGCTCGGCGCCGTCCGGCAGGCCGGCCGTGAACCGGCGCGGCAGGAACGGCCGCAGCTCGCGCAGCAGTTCGTCGAGCGCGGCCGCGGCGGCCGGGCGGGCGAAGGCGAGCAGGACGGGCAGCCGGCCGCCGCAGTAGAGCAGCGCGACCGGGCCGTGGTCGGCGTCCGTGGCGTACCAGGTGGTGTGCGGCCAGAGGACGTCGTCGAGGTCGCCGAGCTCGAACAGGTGGAGCGCCGGGTCGGCGCCGAAGCGGGCGGCGAGCGCGGACCGGTCGTGCAGGCTGATCAGGGACACGGGACCGAGGATACGGACGTGCCCGTCCGCTCGTCGGCGCCGACGAGTGGACGGGGGCCGGTGCGGCCGGTGTCGGGGACTACCGCAGGCAACTGCACATCAAGACTCGGTACGGCCTCTCGTGGGAGGAGTACACGGGCTTGCTGGAGTTCCAGGGCGGGAGGTGCCCGATATGCTCGCGCACCGAGCCCGGCGGTAAAGGGGTTTGGCACGTCGACCACGACCACGAGTGCTGCCCCAACCCGTCGGAGTCCTGCGGAAGGTGCGTCCGCGGGATCCTGTGCAACTCGTGCAACTCCTCCGGGCTGTCCTGGTACGAGCGGCTCCCGGAGGAACTGCGCACCTTCGAGCTCCTGAACCGGTATCTCGCCGATCCGCCTGCTGTGCGGTACCGGCAGGCCGCCCGGTAGCGGGCGGTCTCGGAACCTGTGGTCAGGCCTGGGCGAAGGTCTGGACGTAGCGGCCCCAGTTGCCGCGCTGGCGGGGCGCGTAGCCGACGCCGAGCAGGTTGTACTGCGGGTTGAGCATGGTGTCGCGGTGGTGCGGGCTGTTCATCCACGACCGCATGGCCTCCGGCACGCTGTTGCCCGGGGTGACGTTCTCGGCGGCAGGCACTTTGCCGAGGCCGGCGTCGCGGATGCGGTCCCAGGGCGAGCCGCCGTCGGTGCCGTCGTGCTGAATGAGGTCGTGCGCGGCCAGGTCGTCGGCGTGGCGCTGGGCGGCGGCGCTCAGCCGGTCGTCCAGGCGCAGCGGCCGGGCGCCGGCGCGGGCGCGTTCGGCGTTGACGGTGGCGAGCATCTCGGCGCGGAAGTCACCGCCGGGCTGGGGCTGGGGCTGTTGCCGGCCGCCACCCACGCCGGAGCCGACCGGGACGAGCTGCCAGCGCTGGGCCGGGTTGGCGTCGTCCTGCTTGCCGAGGGTGAGCGGGGAGCCGGGGGCGGCCGCGGTGAGGAAGAGCTCGCCCTCGTCGGTGCGGACGGTCCGGACCCGGAACCAGTCGTCGTCGACGACCTCCAGGCACCAGTGCTGGTTGGGCCGGTTGTGCTCGTTGAACAACCAGGTCTGGCCGAGGGAGTAGTTGTAGTCCATGACCATGGCCTGGCCGGGGGCGTGCCGGCCGACGGTCAGCTGGGTCTCCAGGAGCCAGGTGCCGCCCTCCTCGGCCCAGAAGGTCCAGCCCTGCGCGGCGGTGCCGTTGGGGCCCCAGGCGTGGATGGGGGTGCCGCGGTCGCTCCGGCTGGAACGGACGGCGGCGACCGTTCCGTTGGCGGACTTGAGCGTGCAGGTCTGGCCGTGCTGCGGGAACGTGGGCATGAGTGTGCCTCTCGGCGGTGGGTGTCACCCCGGGTGGGTGTCGTCCTGGCCCGGGACCGGACGAGAGATACGGTCCCGGGCTGTGGCAGACAGACGGTCAACAGCCGTAGCCCCGCCAGTGGCCTTACGGCTGCGGCAGCTCCGCCAGCAGCTCCCTGGTCCGCTCGGCGTCCTCGGCGAGCCCCAGCCGCTCGTACACCTCCAGGGCATCCGCGAGGCAGGCCCGGGCCTGGCGCGGGCGGCCGAGGCCGGTGAGCGCGGTGCCCAGGGTGTGCAGCAGCGCCGCCTCCAGCGCGGCGCTGGTGCGGCGGGCCAGCGGCAGCGCGGCCTCGGCGGCGTCGGCGGCGAGCAGCCAGCGTTCGGCCTCGGCGTGGATCCGGGCGGCGAGGTCGCCGGCCGCCGCCTCGAACACGGTGACCTGGAGGGCGGCGAACTCCTCACGGGCGCCGACCGCATGGGTCAGCGCCGCCTCCGGGTCGCCGCACAGCCGCAGCACCCGGGCGAGGTAGTAGCGGCCGGTCGCGGCGGACACCGGCCCGGAGCCGGACATCAGCCGGGCGCCGCGCTCGGCGGCGTCCCGGGCCTCGGCCAGGCGCCCGGTCTGGGCGGCGCTGAACGCGAACTCGCCGAGCGCACTGCCCTCGGAACGTTCGGCGCCGAGGCGGTGGAACAGGTCGGCGGCGCGGCCCGCGTGCTCGGCGGCCTCGGCGTAGCGGCCGTGCACCCGGGCGTTGCCGCCGAGCGTGAGCAGGGCCTTGGCCAGCACCCGGACGGTCGGCTCCTGCTCGGTGCACAGGGCGACGGCCCGGCGGATCTCCTGCTCGGACTCGGTGTAGCGGTTGATGTGCCAGAGCATGCAGCCGCGCACGTAGCCGGCGAGCGCGCGCGGGCCGTGCTCGCCGCGGGCGGCGGCCTCGTGGGCGATGCGCTCGGCGAGGTCGGCGATGGCGCCGGTCCGGGTCCGCTCGGGCAGCACCGCGCCCATCCGGTCGGCGAGTTCGGCCGCCCGGTCGAGCGGCAGCGCCGGGTCGGCGCAGGTCAGGGCGATGGCGGCGGCGTGCACGTCGGCCTGGTCGCGCATCCAGCGCACCGCCTCCGCACCGTCGGCGACCGGCCGGCCGGCGGAGCGGACGGGTGCGTCGAGCAGGGCGAGTTCGACCAGGTCGGCCTTGCGGGCGGCGAGGTCGGCGTTGCGGGCGGTGGCCAGGCAGAAGTCGATCAGCCGGTCGGCGGCCGCGGTGCGTTCGGCGGCGCCCTCCTCGGCGGCGAGGCGGCCCCGGGCGTAGGCGCGGACCAGGTCGTGGAAGCCGTAGCGGCCGAAACCGGGGGAGTGCAGCAGGTTGAGGTCGACGAGGGCTTCGAGGAGTTCGTCGGTCTCGGACTCGGTGCGGCCGAGCAGCGCGGCCGCGCAGGGCAGCGGGATGTCGGGGGCGTCGGGCAGCGACAGCAGGCGGAAGGCGCGCGCGGACTCGGCGTCCAGGCGGTGGTAGGAGAGGGCGAAGGTGGCCTCCACCGTCCGTTCGCCGTCGCTGAGTTCGGCCAGCCGGTGCTCCTGGCGCAGCCCCTCGGCGAGCGCGGCCAGGGTGAGCGCGGGGTCGGCGGCCAGCCGGGAGGCGACGATCCGGACGGCGAGCGGCAGCAGGCCGCAGGCGCGCACGATCTCCTCGGCGGCCGCGGGCTCGGCGGCGACCCGCCCGGCGCCGACGATCCGGGTCAGCAGCTCCAGCGCCTGCTCCCGGGGCAGGGTGTCCAGGCGCAGCTGGTGCGCCCCGGCGAGGCCGGTCAGGCGGACCCGGCTGGTGACCAGGACGGCGCAGCCGGCCGAGCCGGGCAGCAGCGGTTCCACGTGGCCGAGGGTGGCGGCGTTGTCGAGGACGACGAGGACGCGCCGCCCGGCCAGCGCCGAGCGGTACAGCGCGGAGCGTTCCCCGGTGTCGAGCGGGATCTCGGCGGCGGCCACGCCGAGGGCGCGCAGGAAGCCGGCGAGTACCGTGCCCGGGTCCAGCGGTGTCCGGTCGGCGCCGCGCAGGTCGGCGAAGAGCTGCCCGTCGGGGAAGCGCGCGGTCACCTGCCGGGCGACGTGGACGGCGAGGGTGGTCTTGCCGACCCCGCCCATGCCGTCCAGCGCCGAGACCACGACGGCCCGCCCGCCGGCTCCGGCGAGCCGGTCGGCGAGGGTGTCGACCTCCTCCGTGCGGCCGGTGAAGTCCGGCAGGCCGGCGGGGAGTTGGGCGGGCGGCTGCCAGCCGGCGGCCGGTTCCTCGGCCCGGCCGGCGGCGGCGGCCAGCAGGGATTCGTCCTCGCGCAGGATGCGCAGCTGAAGGGCGGCCAGGCCCTCGTCCTGGGCCGGCAGGGTACGGCGGGCGTCCTCGTACACGGCCAGCGCCTCGGCCTTGCGCCCGGCCTGGTAGAGCGCGCGCATCAGGACGGCGGTCAGCCGGGGCCGCCCCTGGTGCTCCAGGGCCAGCGCGGCGGCCTCCGCCGTCAGGTCGGTGCGGTCGCCGATCTCCGCGTCCAGCTCCAGCTGCGCCTCCTTGGCGGAAAGCCGCTGCTCGGTCAGCCGGGCCCGGACGGCCTCGGCGTGCGGCCCCGGCAGCCCGGCCAGCGGCTCGCCGACCCAGAGCCGCTGCGCCCGTCGCAGCACCTCCCGGACGTCCCGCGCCGCCGCGCCGCCCGCTCTCAGCCGCTCGGCCTCGGCCAGCAGCGCCTCCCAGACCGTCACGTCCAGCTCGGCGTGCGGCGCCCGCCAGGCGTACCCGTCGCCGACCCGTACCAGCGGCATCCGCTCCGGCTCCGGCCCGGTGTACGGCTTGAACGCCGCCCGCAGCCGGGAGACGGCCAGCTGGACCGCCTTGCGCGGATCGGCCGGCGCGGCCCCGCCCCACACCCCCTCCACCAGCACCGACGTCGCCACCGTGCGCCCCGCGGCGGTCAGCAGCACGGCGAGCAGCGCCCGCTGCTGCGGCCGCCCCAGCTCGATCGCCTCGTCACCGTGCCAGGCCCGCAGCGGTCCCAGCATTCCCAGCCGCAGCCCGGATTCCCCCATGTCAGCCATGCCTGCCCCCGAATGTCCCGGTGTGTCTTCCGATGGGTCGGATCCCGCCGTTCTCCGGACGTTCCCGTCCGCACTACGGCGCCCCCGGGACCGGTCCCCTATGCTTCCGTCACAGATTGTGCAGTCAACTTGACCCGGCCGCACGCGACCGGGCTGGCGGGTAGGGCGCGGCTGGCTGTCGCGCGGCCTCCCGCGTCTGAGCCACCTGCCAACGGGGTGGCTGGGACGCGTGACTCACGCCCCGCGATCCATGCGGCCTCGCCCTTGCAGGCGATGTTGCGGGATGCGTTGTGGTCCGCGTTCATCATGACGCCGCAGGCGCGGCACGCGAACGCGGATTGCGACCGGCGGTTGCGCCGGTCGATGTGGTGGCACTGGGAACACTGTTGGCTGGTGTGCGCCGGGTCGACGTACACCAGCGGCACCCCGGCGCGGCGCGCCTTGTACTCCACGAAGGAGGCGAGCTGGTGGAAGCTCCACGAGTGCAGTGGTTGCCGCTGGTCCTTGCGGAGCCGTACCCGGCTGCGGATCCCCGTCAGGTCTTCCAGAGCGATCCCACTACCGGTGCGTTCAGCGGTGCTGACGATGGTCTTGGCGATGAGGTGGTTCTCGTTGGCGGCGTGCCGTCGCTCCTTGCGGGAGCGCTTCTTCAGCAGACGCTTCGCGGACTTGGTGCCCTTGGCCTGAAGCTTCCTCCGCAGGTCGAGTTGCCGCTTGCGGTGCCGGTTCAGGCCGCGCCCGGCAGCCCGGTAGCCGGTGCTGGTGGTGGCGATGTTGACGATGCCGAGATCAACGCCGATGAACCCGGCGGGCTCCTCGTTGACCGGGGCCTCGGGAACATCGCAGGTGGCGACCAGGTAGAACGCGCCGCCGCGTTCGACGAGGTCGGACTCACCTCGCCGGTGTTCCCGCAGAGTCCTGAGGGCCTCCGTGGAACACGCGAACGGAATGCCCTTGAGACGACCTGCCGTGGTCCAGATGCTCACGGTCCGCGCGTCCAACTGCCAGGACAGACACCGGTCGTCGTACGGCTGCGCGGCATCCCGGCGGAAGACGATCGGCTTCGACTCCGCCTTGACCCGACGTCTGGATCCCGGCCTGCCGAGGTTCCCGGCCCGGGCGTTCGCTCTCAACGCGGTATAGGCGTCACAGGTCTTCTTGATCACGTGCTGCGCGGCCTGCGCCCCCAGCCCACGGGCCTTCAACTCCGCATAGGTGTGCTTGCGCAGCTCGTACTCACGCGGCACACCACGATCGAGCGCAACAGCGGACACCCAGCACGCCGCATCATTGACGGTGCGCAGGGTGGCCTCCAGTGCCGACGCCTGTCCAGGGGTCGGCAGGAGCTTCACCTGCGTCACGATCTTCACCTGTCGAACGTAGCAAGAGGCACTGACATTGATCCCCGACCGACCAGCAGCGCGGAGCACGCCGACGCTCCGCGCCTCCGGACCAAGGACGCGATACCTCCCGGGTGTGAACGCCCGGGATTCCTCGCAAGAGTCAGCTGAACTCATGGCTTCGAGGGGTGGGGGCATGGGGCTCGAATTCCGCGTGCTGGGACCGCTGCGCGCCCGGCGCGACGGCGGCGAGATCGACCTCGGCCGGCCGCAGCAGCGGGCCGTGCTCGCCGCCCTCCTCCTCGCGTCCGGCCAGCTCGTGCCCACCGACCGGCTGGTCGAGGGCCTGTGGGGCGAGGACGACACCCGCTGGCCCAAGGACCCGGTCGGGCAGATCGGCACCCACGCCCACCGGCTGCGCCGGGCCCTGGCCGAGCCGGGGCTGCTGGTGGCGGCCGCGGGCGGCTACCGGCTGGCGGTGGAGCGCACCGCCGTCGACCTGTTCCGCTACGAGGCGGGCGTGGCCGAGGCGACCGCGCTGCGCCACGAGGACCCGGCCCGGGCGCACGAGCTGCTCACCGGGGCGCTCGGCGCGTGGGAGGGGCGCGCACTGGACGGCGTGCCCGGGGTGTTCGCCGAACGCGCCCGGGACCGGCTGGCAGCCGGTCGGCACGCGGCGGTGAAGCTGCTGCACGACCTCGACCTGGCCCTTGGGCGGCACGCGCTGGCGCTGGCGCCGCTGGACGCGCTGGCGGCCTCGCACCCGCACGACGAGGAGGTGCAGCGGCTGCACCTGCTGGCCCTGCATCGCTGCGGGCGGACGGCCGACGCACTGGCCGCCTTCGAGGCGCTGCGCGAACGGCTGGACGGCGACCTCGGGCTCGAACCGGCGCCCGCCGTGGTCGAGCTCGCCGAGCGGATCCGGCGCGGGGACGCCTCACTGGCCGCCCCGGCACCACTGCGGCGGCCACCCCGGCCGAGCCAGCTGCCGCCGGACATCGCGGACCTGGTCGGGCGGGCGGCGCAGTTGCGGGAGGCCGAGCAGGTGCTGCGACGGGCGGACGCCGCACCGGTGCTGGCCCTGTCCGGGCCGGTCGGCTGCGGGACGTCGGCGCTGGCGGTGCACATCGCGCACGCCGTCCAGGACGCCTTCCCGGACGGGCAGCTGTACGGCAGCGGCGAGCCCGCGGCCGTCCTGGCGGCCTTCCTGCGGGCCCTCGGCGAACGGCCCCCGTGCGACGCGCCCGTGCCGGAGCTCTCCGCGCACTACCGGGCCGCGCTCGCCGGGCGGCGGGTGCTGGTGGTGCTCGACGACGTCGCCGAGCCGGCGCCACTGCTGCCCGAGGTGCCGGGCTGCGCCGCCGTCGTGGCCGGCGCCGAGCCGGGCACCCTGCCCGGTGCGGCGGTGCGGCTGCCCCTCGGACCGCTGGAGGAGCACGACGCGCACGAGCTGCTGGCCCGCATCGTCGGCGCCGACCGGATCCGCCAGGAGCCGGGCCCGGCCGCCGAGGTCGCCGCCCTCTGCGGCTACCTGCCGGTCCTGCTGCGCACGGCGGCCACCCGGCTGGCATCCCGCCCGCAGTGGTCGGTCGCCGACCTGGTCAGGTGGCTCGCCGAACGCGGCTGAGCGGCACCTCGTGCGGCCCGGGCGCGGTGCGGCCCCGGCCCGGACGGGAGTTCGTCGGGGCCGGGGCCGGGTGTACCGGGGGGTGCCGGGGAAGGCGGGGGCGGGCGTCAGTACAGGTCGGAGCTGCGGATCGTGATCCGCGGGCGCCAGCCGCTGTTGTCGGTGAACTCGACCGAGAAGCCGCCGAGCGCGGAGACCGTCAGCCAGGTGGTCTGGTTCGGGTTGGACTTGAACGTGTTGGTGGACCAGCAGGGGCGGCTGTTGACGTCGTAGACGACGAAGTTGCCGTCGCCCTGCACGATCGCCTTGTAGCCGCAGCCGTAGGTGCCCGGGGCCGACCAGACGGGGTGGACCAGGCTCGCGTCCTGGAAGGCCCGGTAGAGGACGAGGTTGCCGTCGTCCTGAAGGATCAGCCGGGTGTCACCGGCGTCGAGGTGCCCGCCCCGGAACAGCACCGAGGGCTCCGGAATGCTCGTGGTCGCCGCGTCGGCGTGCGCGCTGCCCACTCCGGTCAGCGTCCCCGCCATCGCCAGTACCCCGGCCGCGACCGCCATGGCCGCGTTCCGCAGCGTCTTCGTCGTCTTCGTCGCCTTCATCCCCGTGTCGCCTCTCTCGTTCCTGCGGCGCCCGCGATCATCCGCGGCCGCCCTGGTGGAACTGATCATGGGCTACGCCAGTAGACAAACGATGAACGCCCGATCGGCGACCGGTTCCGCCTCGGCCGGCAGGGTCAGTCGGACGAGCGGGTCCGGCCGGGCCTTCCTAGCATGGCGGGCATGGACCTCACCCTTTCGACCTGTTTCGTCCTGGTTCACGATCCCGACGCCGCCCTCGCCTTCTACCGCGACGCCCTCGGCCTCGACGTGCGCAACGACGTCGACCGCGGCGGCCTGCGCTGGATCACCGTCGGCGCCCCCGCCCAGCCCGGCGTCGGCATCGTCCTCACCAACTACCTCAACGGCGGCCCCGCCGACCGCGAGACCCTCAGCACCCTGATCGCCCAGGGCGCCCTGGGTGGCCTCCACTTCCGCGCGGACGACCTCGACGCGGCCTTCCAGCAGGCCCGCGCCGCCGGCGCCGACATCGACCAGGAACCCACCGACCAGCCCTGGGGCACCCGCGACTTCGCCGTCCGCGACCCCTCCGGCAACCTCATCCGCATCGAACAGGCCCCCGCTGCGGGGTGATTCGTCGGCGGGTTCCGGAACGCGGGGCGAGCTGCCCGAGCCTCCCACGCCGGATCGGCCGGCGCCGCCGCCACCCTTTCCGGCCCCGGCCCGGCGGACGTTGCCGGTCGCAGCGGTTCGAAGAACGACGTCTCGCCGCCCGCTCGTTGGGGGCCGACGAGCGGACGGGTGCCCTGTACGGCGGGGATAATCGCGGGTCTTCGCAGATGATGGGGCCTAGGGTCGGCGCATGACTCTTGCCTATGACGTGACCGGGGACGGCCCCGCGCTGGTGTTGCTGCACTCCGCCGTGTGTGACCGACGGATGTGGGAGCCGCAGTGGCGGGCGCTGGCCGAGGCCGGGTACCGGGTGGTGCGCTGTGACCTGCGGGGCTTCGGGGAGAGCGGGTTGCCGGGGCGGCGGCACAACGATGCCGAGGACGTCCTGGAGGTGCTGGACGTCCTCGGCGTCGAGCGGGCGGCGCTGGTCGGGTCCTCGTACGGCGGGCGGGTCGCGCTGGAGGTGGCCGCGCGCCGGCCGGAGCGGGTGACGGCGCTGGCGCTGCTGTGCGCCGGGCTGCCGGAGCACGAGCCCAGTGCGGAGCTGCGGGCGTTCGGGGAGCAGGAGGACGCGCTGCTGGAGGCGGGGGACGTCGCGGGCGCGGTGGAGTTGAACGTGGACACCTGGCTCGGGCCGGAGGCCGGGGAGGAGGTCCGGGCCGAGGTGCGGGAGATGCAGCGGCGGGCCTTCGAGGTGCAGCTGGCCGCGCCGGAGGGGGCCGGGCGGCGGGCCGTCGAGGTCGAGCTGTCGGCGGTCAAGGCGCCCTGTCTGGCGGTCTCGGGTGGTCAGGACGTGGGGGACTTCCGGCGGATCGCGGCCGAGCTGCCGGAGTCGGTGGTCGGTGCCCGGCATGTCGAGCTGCCGTGGGCCGGGCATCTGCCGAGTGTGGAGCGGCCGGCCGAGGTGACGGAGCTGCTGGTCGAGTTCCTGCGCGAGGCTGTTCCGGCCGGCTGAGCGACGGTCAGACGGCGATCGGAGTGAGGAAGATCCAGACGTGGCCGAAGGGGTCGCGCAGCATCGACTGCCGGGCGCCGTAGGGCATGTCGGCGGGGGCGGAGAGGAGTTCGGCCCCGGCGGCGACGGCCTGGGTGGAGAGGCCGTCGACGTCGGGGACGTAGACGTGCAGGGCGACGGGGGTGGTGGTGCCGTCGGGGGCGGAGAAGGGGGCGACATGGGCGTCCCCGAGCATCAGGGTGGCGCCGTGGATGCTGATCTCGGCGTGCACGATGAGCCCGTTGTCGTCGTGGAGCCGGACGAGCTCGGACGCTCCGAAGGCGGCTGAGTAGAAGGTGATCGCCTCGGCGGCGCCGTCGATCATGATGTGCGGGATGACGGTGTGTCGGTGGTGCGCGGGGATGTCCATGGGGATCACGGTAGGCGGGAGTTGATCACCAGGGCATCGGGCGGCGGGCGTAGGACCGGAGGCGGACCGCCGTCCAGCGCATCGCCCACCGCGAGGGCGCGGGCCGCAACCCCCGCCCGCCTCAACCCTCGCCCGCCTCAATCCCAGGCTGACCGTGTGACAGCCTTGCCCCCATGGACGGATTCGCGAGCCGCATCGACGGCGCCTGGGAGTGGTGGGACGCCGCCATCGAGGACGCCCAGGAGGGCCGCTGGGTCCGCACCCCCGCCGAACGTCAGATCATCGACGACCTCGTCGCCGCGACCAACGCCCTGCACGGCGGCCGCCTCCCCCCGTTCACCAACGACTCCTGGCACGTCCGGCTCGGCCGCATCGCCAACTGGGCGGGTGCGCTCCGTCTCGCCGCCCGGGCCGGCGGCTGGCAGCTGACGCCCGTCGCCGGCACCACCCCGCCCCGCCCGGCGGGCATGGCCGAACTGCTCTCCGGCATCTACGCCATCGGCGAGCAGGGCGAACGCTGGCTCCGCAGCCTCCGCACGGACGGGCCCCCGCCCGAGACCGACGTCGCCGGGGCCGAGGCCTTCCTCACCGGCCCCGGCTCGGTCGAGGACCTGCGCCAGTTCTTCTACGACTGATGCGACTGATACGGCTGATACGACTGAACGCCGTTGTCAGTGCGGTGGCACATCATCGCCCCCATGCCGATCACCAACGCCAAGGCCGCCGGCCACGCCTTCCTGCGCCAGCTCTCCAACGACTCCTACTACCCCGCCCACGTCGTCGACCAGGGCAAGGCCGTCCTGCTCCGCCTCTGCGAGCGGATCGAGGCCGAGCGCCCCGCCGACCTCACCGCCCTCTACGCCCTCACCCACGCGGCGACCGACGAGTTCAACGAGCTCCAGGACGCCTTCGAGGAGGCCGGCAGCGAGATCGAGACCGTCGCCCGCGAGGCGATCGCCGAGGACTTCTGGTTCATCGCCTCGGCCTACGGCTTCACCGGCGCCGGCATCGAGGAACTGATCGCCACCCGCGACTGGTGACCGACACCCGGCCCGGGGGTGTCCGTCAACCGCAGGGAGCGCGAGCTGCGGATCGGCTTCTCGGGGGACTGGGGACCGTTCCGGCCCGGAATCCCGGAGAAGGCGGCGGCCGGTACCGACATGCGGCCGCTATGCCCGTACGGGCTCCAGGCGGAGCTGCTGCGGAGCCGTCTTCAGGTGGGCCGAGAGGTCCGGCAGGGGCGGTGCCTCTCCCGGCGTGAACCAGAGCAGGACGTCCTCGCCGGTCCGGACGGGCAGGGCGGGGAACGTGTTCTCGGCGTGCTCGGTGCGGTGCACCGCCCGTGCGGGGGAGCCGAAGGCGGCCAACGCCGGGCGCAGGTCCCGCTCGAAGTAGTGGGCGAAGGCATCGGCGTCGAGCGGGTGGCAGATGGTGACGGCGACCGGCCCTTCGGCGTCCGGGGCGGCGAAGCCCGGTCCGCGCAGCAGGAGCACGTTGTCCGAGTCCACCATGGTCGCGTTGGCCTGATCGCGGTGGGCCTGCCAGACCGGACCGAAGTAGAAGGCCCGCAGCGCCCGCTCCCGCTCCGCCATGTTCGGGAAGCTGCGCAGCCAGACGAAGCGGTCCGGGTCGTCCAGGTCGCGGAACCGGCCGCCCAGGGTGATGCCGGCCGCCTCCTGCCCGGTGACGAACTCCCGCTCGAAGAGGTCGATCAGGGTGTCCCGGGCGCCCGGGTGGAGGGTGTACTGGCGGAGTTCGACGATGACGTTCATGGCCGGGAGGTTAGGGGCGCTCCGCTGACATCTCCTGTCAGTGGAGCGCCGACGGGTGGTGAACCGGACGTGGTCGCGTGCCCGTAGCCCTCGGTGGGCGTACATCGGGTGAGGCCGTCCCCAGGCCCGGTCGGGTGACGCCCGTCCGTCCGTCGAGAGGATCCTCCCCGTGCTTCAACCACGCTCCCGCCGACCCGGGTTGGCCGCCGCTCTGCGCCGGTCCGGGCGCCGCCTGGCCAGTGCGGCCCTGGTGCTGGCCACCGCCGCGCTCGGCTCGGTGGCCGCCACCAGCCCGGCCGCGGCGATGGGCAGCAGCCTCAGCGACTCGTTCCGCAGCATCGACTCGACCCGCCACCCGGACTGGATGTCGCTGGTGCACGGCGACACGTGGCTCGCGGCGATGTCCATCCCGGGCACCCACGACACGATGGCGATCAAGGGTGGCTCCCTGGTGCAGACCCAGGAGGACCACGGCAGCAGCGGCGGCACCCTGGCCGACCAGCTGATGCGCGGTGTCCGGGCGCTGGACATCCGGGTCCGGGTCATCGGCGGCGGCTTCACCATTCACCACGGCGCGTTCTACCAGGACGCGGTCTTCGACGACGTGCTGATCCGGGCCCGGGACTTCCTGAAGGAGCACTCGGGCGAGACGATCCTGATGCGGCTCAAGGGTGAGTGCGAGGGGTCGACCGGCAGCTGCACCGATGACCCGAAGTCGACCACCGACGCGGACCGGCTGCGGATCTTCCAGCAGTACCTCAACAAGCCCGAGTACCGCGACCTGTTCTACGCCCCGTCCGTGCAGCAGGGGCAGCAGACCTCCGTGCCGAGGCTCGGCCAGGTGCGCGGGAAGATCGTGCTGACCGACTTCCGCCTGCCCGGCGGCACGGACTACGGCATGGGCATCAAGGGCTTCGGCGACCACATCGAGGACCACTTCGACCTCAACAGCATCGACAAGAAGTGGCCGTATGTGAAGGGCAACCTCGACAAGGCCGCGGCCGACTCGAGCGGCGAGATGTTCGTGACGTACTCCTCCGCGTCGCACTTCATGGCCCCGGAGCCGGTCGAGTTCGCCGGCGGTCACATCGGCAACACCGGCAACATCGACGTCGAGGGCATCAACCCGCGGCTGATGAAGTACCTGAACAACAACGGCGGCAACGGTGACCACCTCGGCGTCGTCATGATGGACTTCCCCGGCTGGGCGCTGATCGACAACCTCATCTACCGCAACCCGTCCCAGATCTGGTCGAACTTGAAGGGCCCCAAGGGCGAGAACGTCTGCCTGGACGACTACCAGGGCACCTTCAAACCCGGCGCGAAGGTCGACACCTGGGCCTGCAACCAGAGCGCGCCGCAGCAGTGGAGGCTCATCGGCGACACCATCCGGATGGGCAGCGTCAGCCGCCCCGGCGGCGAGCTCTGCCTGGACATCACCGGCGCCGGCACCGGCAACGGCTCGCCGGTCGGGCTCTGGAACTGCCTCCCCGGCGCGCCGAACCAGCAGTGGGTGCTCAACGGCAAGAGCCAGCTCTTCAACCCGGCCTCCGGCCGCTGCCTCGACATCCCCGCCGGCCAGACCGGCGGCCGCCAACTGGACATCTGGGACTGCGTGGGCGGCGCCCAGAACCAGGTCTGGTACCACGCCTGACGTTCCTCGGGCGACGCTCCTCGGAGGACGCTCCTCGGACGTTTCTCGGCGGGCGGCTCTTCGCGCGGTCGAATCCCGGCGAAGCGCCGCCCGCTACCGCCGTCCCGGCGGCCGTGGCGCCAGGGCCGCGACGAGGTCGCCCGCCGTCAGCCGTTCCAGCGCCTCGGGCGCCGCGTCGATCGGGCCCGGGTAGAGCCGGTAGAGCGCGCCGGACAACTTCTCCGGCGCGGGTACGTCCCCGTCGACGAGCGCGACGAACGCCCGCCGCCCGCTGAGCAGTTCGGACAGGTCGCCGGGGCCGTCCGGCTCCCGCAGCCCCCGCAGCCGCGCCGCGAACGCCTCGACGCCCTCCCCGTCCCGCCGCCGCCAGCGCAGTGCGCCGGCATCGCCGTCGCGTCCGCGCACGACGACCTCGTCGGCCGTGGCTGCCGCCCGGGCGCAGGCGACGTCCCACAGGGTGGCGCGGTTCTCCGGGGAGAAGTGGGCGAGGACGTCCCGGCTGAGTGCGCCGACCTCGGCCTGGTGCCGGTACACGCTGTGGAAGCCGCCGTCGGCGCCGGTGTTGAGGTCGGTCCAGGTGTACCGGCGCTCGGCCAGGTCGATGATCATCGGCACGCACACCTTGGCGTCGCCGACCAGGTCGAGCCGCTGCCGGACGGCCCGTGGGTGGAAGTGCCGCCCGCCCGCGGGTGTCGTGCCGAGGTCCATGAACCCGGTGAAGGCATCGGTCAACTGCTCGAAGGCGACGTCGTTGTAGCTGAAGACGATCATCACCGCGTACCGCGACGCGCTCGCCGCCAGCCGTCCGAGGTCCAGGTCGACGAACTCCGTCGCCCCGTCCGGCGGTGGCGCCGAGACGTAGTCGCCCGAGTGCACCGCCTCCCGGTCGCCGTGCACCAGGTTGGTGTAGTCGCAGAGCCCGGTGAACCGCCAGTGCTCGTCGTAGAGCGCCACCGACAGGTCGAGGTCGACCCGCAGGTGCTCCGGCTGCATCCAGTGCAGGAACAGCCGCAACCGCTCGCCGGCCGGCAGGCGCTGGCGGCTGCCGCGCGGCACGCAGACCAGGGTGCGGGCGGCGGCCCGTTCGGCGAAGGGTGCGATCAGGTCGGCCAGGCCCTCGTCGAGCAGCGCGACCTCGTACCGGTCCGCGCCGTCGGCGGAACTCCGCCGCAGCAGCTCGGCTTCGATCAACGCGCAGACGGGGGCGCTGAGTTCGGCGGGCACCACGGTGCCGTGGTCCGTCCGGGCGTGCGCCAGCGACACCGTGCCGCGCGGGAAGTAGAGTCGCCGCTCGCCGGCCTCGCGGGGCCCGCGCAGCCGCCCGTACGCGCCCAGCAGCGGGCCGGGCGCGACCCGGGTGAGCGCCCCGGCGACCGTCTCCAGCAGTTCCTCGGGCAGCGGCGTGCGGGCCGGCGGCGTGCCGGCCGGTTGCGCACCGGGCGACGGCGTTCCGGGCGGTGTCATGGCGGCGTGCACGCGCAGCACGTGGTGCAGCCGGCGGACGAGTTCCCCGGGCCGCTCGGCCAGTACCCGGACGGCCCCCGCCGTGTCCCCGGCCGCCAGTCGGGCTTCGACCCGCCCGGCGAAGCCGGTGAAGCCGAGCCGGGTGCGCTCGCCGACGGTGACCACGCGCAGCGGCGCGGGCGGCTCGGCGAACTCCCGGCCGACGCCGTGCGTGCGCAGGTCGGTTTCGCGCAGCAGCACGAACGCCGCCGTGACCTTGGGGAAGTGCCGCCGGTGCTCGTACGGGTGCAGCAGCTCGCCCGCGCGCAGCCAGGCCGAGCGGTGCCGGGGCAGGTCCTCGGCGAGGGCGGTGGGGTGCAGCCCTTCCAGGATCTCCAGCAGGCCCCGGCGCAGCGGGCGCGGGAGGGAGCGCAGGCGCAGCCGCCGGGCGGTGCCGCGCAGCAGGTCGGGTTCGGCCCCGGACCACGCCCACAGCAGCCGCAGCACGTCGGTGGCGGTGTCGATGCGTTCGGCGAGGACGGGCAGCGCGTCGGCGCCGCCGCGTCGCAGCAGGGCGGCCAGGACGACGGCCTTGGTCTCGCGCAGCGGGATCTGCGCGGGTAGCCGTTGCGGCAGGTCCTCGGGGGCGTGCGCGAGCAGCGCGGCGAGGTCGTCGCGGTCCTGCGGGGAGAGCGGGGTGCGGCGGGCCAGCAGCCGGTGGAACTCGGCCATGGCGGCGGTGAGTTGGTCGGCCGCCAGGAGCCGCAGCGGGCGCAGGGCCTGCTCGCCGCCGAACTCCTCGGCCGCCCGCCGTCCGACCGCGCTGTCCTCGGCGAGGTAGGTGCCGGCGCTCAACGAGGCGCCGCAGAGCGGGCATTGGCCGCCTCGGCCGTCGGCCGCCAGGCCGTCGAAGCAGCCCGCGCAGAGCAGGTGGGCGCAGGGCGCGAGCGCCCCGATGCCGGCCTCGGCGCCGCGCCGGCCGCAGTGCGCGCACGGCTGGCGGGGCTGGTTGAGCAGGAACGCCCGGATCTGGCGGGTGTAGAGGGCGTGCGCGTGGTCGGGCACGGCGTCCGGGAAGCAGCGGAACAGCGGCTGGTGCTCGCGGTCCGCGCCGAGCAGGTGGTCGATCCGGGCGAGCAGCCCGTCGCCCAGCTCGGCCAGTCGGCCGGGTGCCAACCTGGCCAGGGCGGTGCGGAGTTGGGTGGTGAGCAGGTAGCCGCGCCGCGCCAGGTCGGCGTCCAGGGCCACCAGGCCGCGCACGCTCCACGGGTCGGCGGCGGGCAGCAGCTCGCCGGGGGCCACGGCGACGGCGCCGCGCCGGCGGAGCAGGAAGGAACCGAGATCGAGATCGACGTCGACGTCGAAGGGAGCCGCGATGGCTCGGGGCATGCGGAGAGATCCCCCTGGGAAAGGCGGAAAGCGGGAATCGGGCGGAGAGGGGGCGCGCTACGGGTTTTCGAAGGAAGGTGAGAAGGAAGCGCGTCGCGGAGCCGCCCGCGGAGCCACAGTAGCGGAGCCGTCCGCGCGCGCCCACCGGTTTTTCGGGCGGCCGGCGATCGCCGTGCCGGGCTTGGGCGTTTCGCCGGTTCGCCACCCTGCGTGTCTGGTTGGCTACTCGCGCGCGAGGCGAGCGGCGCCTCCGGAGCGAAGAGGGACACCACCATGACGACATCAGAGGACGAGCTCACCAACCCGGCGGGTCGGCTCGGATTTCAGCCCGGCCAGGTCGTCCAGGAGATCGGGTACGACGAGGACGTCGACCACGACCTGCGCGAGGGCATCGAGAGCCTCATCGGCCAGGACCTCGTCGACGAGGAGTACGAGGAGGTGGCCGATGTCGCCCTGCTCTGGTTCCGCGAGGACGACGGTGACCTCACCGACGCCCTGGTCGACGCCGTCGGGCTGCTGTCCGAGGGTGGGGAGATCTGGCTGCTGACCCCCAAGTCCGGCCGGGACGGCTACGTCGAGCCCGGCGACATCACGGACGCGGCTCAGACCACCGGCCTCGCCCAGGCGAAGTCGATCAACGTCGGCGCCGACTGGACAGGCACCCGCCTGATTTCCGGCAGGCGGTAGCGCGCCCCGGAGTGGGAAGTCGGCCCGTCCGACTTCCCACTCCGGCCGGGGCGGTCACCGCTGCGGCACCGCGCAGCCGTCCGGCCCGCAGGCCTCCCCGGCGTCCGTCAGCAGAGGGATCGCCACCCGGCTCTCCCAGGCCTGCTCCAGCACAGCCGTGAAGGTGTCGGACGGCTGGGCGCCCGACACCCCGAGCCGCCGGTCGAAGACGAAGAACGGCACCCCGGTGGCGCCCATCGCGCCCGCCGTCGCCTCGTCCTCGCGGACCGCCTCCGCGTACGCCTCCGGGTCGGCCAGCACGGCGGCGGCCGCCGCGCCGTCCAGGCCCGCCTCGACCGCCAGCTCGACCAGCCGGCCCTCGGCGAAGGCGGAGCGCTCGTCGGCGAAGTTGGCGCGGTACAGCGCGTCCAGCAGCTCCGCCTGCCGGCCGTGCTCCTCGGCGAAGTGCAGCAGGCGGTGCATGTCGAAGGAGTTCGCGGCGTCGCGCCCCTCGCTCAGGTACGGCAGCCCCTCCTCGTGGGCGTTGGCGGCGATCCGCTGCTCGGCCGCCTTGGCCTGCTCCAGGCTGAGCCCGTACTTGGCGGCGATCAGCGGGACGACGGGCCGGGCCTCCCGCGGCGAGCGGGGGTCGAGTTCGAAGGACCGGTGGACCACCTCGACGTCCTCCCGGTGCGGGAAGCCGGCGAGGGCCTTCTCGAACCTCGCCTTGCCGATGTAGCACCACGGGCAGTTGATGTCACTCCAGATCTCGACGCGCACGGCGTTGCTCTCCCTTCCGGTTGGTGGTCCGACTCCCTCCGCAACGCGCATGAGTGCCTCAATATTTCTTGTTGTGAAATATTTAGAGGCAGATCCAGCAGTACAGCTGCTCGCCGGCCGCGCGGGCGCGCCGGGCGAGGGCGATCAGCTCCTCGGCGAGCGGGAGCAGGAACTCGGGGTCGACGCCGCCCAGCTCCTCCGCCCGCGCCCACCGGGCGACGGCCTCCGGCACGAGGTCGTCCGGCACCCCGGCCAGGGCGTCGCGGGTCGCGGTGTCCAGCTCGGTCACCCAGGGGCCGGTCACCCAGGGATCGTCCTCGTCCTCCAGGCCCTCCGGGCCGGGCGGCGCGGTGGTCGGCCAGACCGGGGCGTCCGCGACCAGGTCGACCCGCCACGGCTCGCGCCGGATGGCCGCGACGAGCTGCGCCAGGACGACGTTCGGATCGACGCGCTTGGCCTCGACCCCGTCGAACACCGGATCCCGGCCCCCGACGAGCATCCGGTCGTCCCGCTCCATCGCCCGCACGACCGCCGCCGCGTCGGGCGCCCGGAAGTAGTCGGTCAGCACACCCATCGCCGCTCTCCTCACCTTTCGACATCCCTCGCCACCGTTCGACGTCGACGGGCAGCAGATCAGACGCCACCGACAGGCGGGCGCGTGCCCACCCGCGCGGGAAGTCGGCCCGTCCGACTTCCCGGGCGGGCTCCGAGGCCCGCCCGGAGGGGCGACACGCCATGCGGGTGATCATCTGACCGTCATATCCGCGGGATAGCCTCGTCCGCGCACATCGGCGACCAGGGCGACGGGGGACACGGACACATGGCGCACAGCGACGACGCGGACGAGCGGCTCGCGGCCGAGGGCGAGGTGGCGGTCGCCCGGCTGGCGATCGACTCGGGGGACCTCCCGCACGCCGCCGACCACCTCGCCGACGCCATCCTCGTCGACCCCCAACTCCCCGAGCTGCACGAGGCGCTGGCCGAACTCTGCGCCGCCGCCGGCGGCCCCGTCGCCGCCCGCGAGCTGTTCCCGCTGGAGGGCCAGGTGTACCTGGGCACGGTGGTCTGCCGCGCCCACGTCGAGGCCGCCGCCGGCGACTGGGACGCGGCCGTCGGCATGCTCGCCTCCGCGATCCAGCACGAGCCCGGCAAACCCTGGGCGCACGCCGCCTGGCTCGCCCGCGAGGACCTGCCCGCCCTCGTCGACCCGGACGCCGTCGCCCAGGCGGTCGCCCGCGCCGCCGGTGCCCTGCCCGACCCGCTGCCCGCTGAACCGGCCGCCGCCGTCCGGCCGTTCGACGCCTTCGTGCAGGCCGTCGTGGCCCACCACCCCGACCACCCGCTGCTCCTCGCGATGGCCTCCGGCCTCACCAGACGCCTCGGCACCACCGCCCGCGCCGTCGAACTCGCCGAGCGCGCCCAGGGGTTGGCGCCCGGCTACATGCCGTCCGTGATGCTCGGCAACGCCCTGCGCGCCCACGGCCAGCCGGAACGGGCGCTCGCCGTCTGGGAGGCCGAACTCGCCCGGGTCGAGCCGGCCCACGACAACTCCAGCAGCTACCTGGCCGTCGACGTCGCCGAGTTGTACGGCGCGCTCGGCCGCCCCGCCGACGGCCTGCCCTGGCTGGACCGGGTGCTCGCCACCGAACCCGACCACCCCAAGGCGGCCCCCGCCCGGCACGGCCTGCGGCACGCCGTCGACGGCGACCCGGCCCACCTGCTCGCCCTCGCCGACCACCACCGCGCCCACCCCGACCACGAGTACGCCCTGGACCTGCTGGAGCGGCTGAGCCACCGCGAACCCTGGCTCGGCATGATCTCCGGCGCCACCGAGGCGACCGTCAACGTGCTGCACCAGGTGCTCGCCGCCCCCGGCACCACCCGGGACAGCGAGATCGACTGCAGCGCCTCCGTCGTGGAGCCGCCCAGCTCGCTGCTGGCCGTCCGGCTCGCGCTGCCCCGCGCCACCGTCCGCTACCGCGACGTCCCCGAGCCGGACCTGCGTCTCCCGCTGGACGAGCCGGCCACCGGGTCTGCCGACCGGTCTGCCGGCGGGTCTGCCGGCGGGCCCGCCGGCAGACCCATCACCGGACCCGTCACCCGGATCTGGACCTGGGACGGCACCGACCCGCGCCCGGCCGTCGACCCGCCCGCCCCGGAGAGCGCCGAACTCGTCCGCGCCACCGCCGAGATCGTCTGGCCCGCCGTGCCCGCCGCGTACGACCACGCCGTGCGGCTGGCCGGGCTGCCGCTGGCGGACCTGGTCGGCGTCCTGGTCCACCCGCCGCAGCCGCGCGAGGACGAACTCGGCCGGGCCCTGCTCGCCCACCAGCCCGAACTGTGGGTGCGCGCCGTCCAGGCCTTCGCCTGCCTCGGCGTCGCCCACCACCGCACCGACCAGCCGTGGGAGGGCTCCGAGCGCCGCCGCGTCCTGCTGGACCTGCTGCTCGGGCCGGAGGACTGGGTGGTCGAGGCGGCCGGCTTCGCCCTGGTCGCGATCGGCTGGACGCACCCGGACACCCGCGCCGACATCGCCGCCCAGCTCCGGCGGCGGCTGCACTACAGCGCCCGGGCCCACCGCACCCGGGTGGTGACCGTCCTGCGCTCGCTCTGCGCCCTGGCGCTCGCCGCCCCCTGGCTGCCACCGGCCGACCTCGACCTCGCCCGCCGGCTGATCGAGGAGACCGAGGCGGAGGAGGAGCAGGAACCGACCGAGGACCAGCGCCGGGAGGCCGTCGCGCACGCGAAGTCGCTCGGCGCGGCGCCCGAGCCGGAGGCGGAGCAGAAGCAGCCGCAGCAGCCGCAGCAGCCCGCACCCCGGCCGGGCTTCTTCCGCCGCCTCTTCGGCCGGGGCTGACGGGCCCGGTGCGGGGGTGGGCGGACCGGGCACGGGCGCGGGCCGGGCGTCGGGGCGCGGCCGGTGACCACTGGTCGCATCCCGGGTGAGCGGCGCTGCCGGCGCAGCGGGCCGTCGGCCCGGGGCTGCTACCCGACGCCCGGGAGCGGGTCCTGCTCGACCTCGTGCCGGGCGACCCGCTCCGCCGGGTCGCGGCACTCGGGGCCGAGCCGCAGGATCCGCGACTCCGGGTCGTGCAGCGGGCGGTGACAGCGGCGGCAGGTGACGCGCGGGCGGACGGCCTCCGGGGTGTCGGTGCCGGGCAGTGCATCAGGCCGATCGGTACGGCCGGGGCGGTCGGGGCGGCTGGTCATGGGGGAGACGGTAGCCGGGTGGTGCCGTGACACGATGGCCCCATGGCCACGGACCGCAGCAGCGCAGGAGACCCGGCCCGCACGCTCGCCCTGCTCTGGGGGCTGACCGCCGAGGAGAAGCCCGGCCGGCGCGGCCCGAAGCAGGCGAGGTCGACCGGGGAGATCGCCGCCGTGGCCATCGCGCTGGCCGACGCCGAGGGCGTGGACGCGGTCACCATGCGCCGGGTCGCCCAGGAGCTGGGCCTGTCCCCGATGGCGCTCTACACCTACGTGCCGGGCAAGGCCGAGCTGCTGGACCTGATGCTGGACACCGTCTACGCGACGATGCCCCGCTGCGCGCCCGCCGGCGAGGGCTGGCGCGCCCGGGTGAGCGCCGTGGCGGACGACAACCGGGCCCTGCACCGCGCCCACCCGTGGGTCGCCACCGTCCCCACCAGCCGGCCGCCGCTGGGCCCGGGCCTGATGGCCAAGTACGAGTACGAGCTGCGCGCCTTCGAGGGCACCGGCCTGCCCGACGTCGAGCTGGACGCGGCGCTGACCCACGTCCTCGGCTTCGTGCAGACCTGCGCCCGGATGGCCGCCGACGAGCGCGCCGCCGCGCAGGACAGCGCGCTGACCGACGAGCAGTGGTGGGCCGCCAACGCCGAGCTGCTGGCCCGGGTGTTCGACCCCGCGCGCTACCCGGTGGCCGCCCGGGTCGGCGCCGCCGCCGGCGAGGCGTACGGCGGGGCGTACAGCCCGGACCACGCGTACGCCTTCGGCCTGGCCCGCGTCCTGGACGGGCTGGCCGCGCTCATCGCCGAAGAGGCCTAGGGGCCTGACCTACCGCACTTACCGCGGCCGGGCGTCGTACTCCTCCCGGGCGTCCTGGACGGCGGACATCCGGTCCTGCACCCAGTGGGCCAGCGCGGAGACGTACTCGGCGGCCTCCGACCCGAGCGGGGTGAGGCTGTAGTCGACCCGGGGCGGGATGACCGGGTGGGCCTCGCGCCGGACGAATCCGTCGCGCTCCAGCGTCTGCAGGGTCTGGGCGAGCATCTTCTCGCTGACGCCGGAGACCCGCCGCCGCAGTTCGCTGAACCGGTACCCGCGCTCGCGCAGCGCGACCAGCACCAGCACCCCCCAGCGGCTGGTGACGTGCTCCAGCACGCCCCGGGAGGGGCACATCCGGTCGTAGACGTCGGGCACCCGGTCGAGGAACGACGCGGTCTCCTCCACTGCCATTACCTTCATGTCAGTACCCTACTTCGAAGTGCGTACTATCCAGAAGTTAGTGCCCTCCCTACGGTTGGTGTCGAGGTCAACGAGCCAACACCCGAGGAGCAGGCACATGTACGTCGTCACCGGAGCCACCGGACAGCTCGGCCGACTGGTCGTGGAGGGGCTGCTGGCCGCCGTCCCGGCGGGCGAGATCGCCGTCGTGGTCCGCTCCGCCGCGAAGGCCGAGGCGTGGGCGGAGCGGGGTGTCCGGGTCCACGAGGCCGACTACAACCGGCCCGGGACGCTCGACGGGGTGTTCGCGGCCGGCGACCGGGTGCTGCTGATCTCCGGGAACGAGCTGGGCAGCCGGGTCGCGCAGCACGGTGCGGTGATCGACGCCGCCGCGGCCGCCGGGGTGGCGCTGCTGGCGTACACCAGCGCGCCGGGCGCGGCCACCTTCCGGCTGGCCGACGAGCACAAGGCGACGGAGGAGCTGGTCCGGGCCGCCGGTGTGCCCCACACCCTGCTGCGCAACGGCTGGTACACCGAGAACTACCTGGGTGACGCGGCCGGCACGGTGGAGCGTGGCGTGGTGCTCGGCAGCGCCGGCGAGGGCCGGGTGGCCACCGCCCCGCGCAGGGACTACGCGGACGCCGCGGTGGCGGTCCTGCTCGGCGAGGGCCACGAGAACCGGGTGTACGAGCTGAGCGGCGACGCCGCGTGGAGCCTGCCCGAGCTGGCCGCCGAGCTGTCGCAGGCCTCGGGCCGGCCGGTGGAGCACCGGAACGTGTCGCCGGCGGAGCACCGCGAGGTGCTGGTCGGGGCGGGCGTGCCGGAGGGCTTCGCCGAGGTCTTCGTGGACGTGGACGCCGGTATCGCCCGGGGCGAGCTGGCCGGCACCCCGGGTGACCTGGCCCGGCTGATCGGGCGCCCGACCGTCCCGCTGGCCGAGTCGGTCCGTGCCGCGCTGAAGGCCTGAGCACCCCACCCACAGCCCCTGTCATGACCAAACTCCGGAAACGGAGATGACAGCCTGCCCTCCCGCCCGCTACCGTCGCCTGGACACACGCGCGCGGAGGGCAGGCGGCCATGCCAGAGACAACCCAGCAGAACAGCGGCCGAGGCCTCTGGTACGGCGTCGCCGCCTACGGCATCTGGGGGCTGTTCCCGCTGTTCTGGCCGCTGCTGGAGCCCGGCGCCGCCGACGACATCCTGGCCAACCGGATGGTCTGGTCCCTGGTCGCGGTCGTGCTGCTGCTGGTCGCCCAGCGGCACTGGGGCTGGATACGCCCGCTGCTGCGCCAGCCCCGCCGGCTCGCCATGCTGGCCGGCGCGGCCGCCGTGATCTCGATCAACTGGGGCGTCTACATCTGGGGCGTCAACGCCGGGCACGTCGTCGAGACCAGCCTCGGCTACTTCATCAACCCGCTGGTCACCATCGGCTTCGGCGTCCTGGTGCTCAAGGAGCGGCTGCGCACCGCGCAGTGGGCGGCGGTCGGGGTCGGCGCGGCCGCCGTCGCGGTGCTGACCGTCGCGTACGGGCGGCTGCCGTGGATCGCGCTGACCCTGGCGTTCTCCTTCGCCACGTACGGGCTGCTGAAGAAGAAGGTCGGGCTGAGCGGCCTGGAGAGCCTGGCCGCGGAGAGCGCCTTCATGTTCCCGTTCGCGCTCGCCTACCTGGTGTACCTGGAGATCAGCGGGCGCGGCACCTTCGGGCACACCGTGGCCGGCTCCTACGGCTGGGGGCACTCGGGGCTGCTGATGCTCAGCGGGGTGATCACCGCCGTTCCGCTGCTCTTCTTCGGCGCGGCGGCCGTCCGGGTGCCGCTGACGGTGCTCGGGCTGCTCCAGTACCTGGCGCCGGTGTTCCAGTTCCTGATCGGCGTCGCCGTCTTCCACGAGTCGATGCCGCCCGCCCGCTGGGCCGGCTTCGGGCTGGTCTGGCTGGCGCTCGCGGTGCTCACCTGGGACGCGCTGCGCCAGGTGCGGGCCGACCGCGCGGAGCGGGCCGCGGCCGCGCCGCAGCCCGCCCCCGCACAGGCACTGCTCAAGCGCTGATGTCCCGGCTGGTGAACCGCGACCAGGCCGCCGAGCCGAACACCGCCACGTAGGCCGCCTGGAGGCCGAGGTTCTTCAGCACGCCGTCCCAGTACATCGGTTCGCGCAGCAGGTCGCTCATGCTCAGCCAGTAGTGGGTGAACAGGAACGGCCGGATCGCGTCCAGCTGCGGGAAGCCGTCCAGGATCTGGACGGTGATCACCAGGCCGACGGTGGCGGCCATCGCCGCGATGCCGCTGCCGGTGAGCGTCGAGACGAACAGCCCGATCGCGACCAGCCCGGCCAGCGAGAGCGCCACCACCCCGGCCACCAGGACGGCCCGCACCAGCGCGTCGCCGAGGCCGATGGTGTCCCCGGAGATCAGCGTGACGTCGCCGACCGGGAACAGCAGGGCGCCGGTGGCGAGCGCGGTCACCGCGACCGCCGCCGTCGCGGCCGCGCAGAACGCCAGCCCGGCGGTGAACTTGGCGGCCAGCAGCCTGGTCCGCCCGGCCGGGGCGACCAGCAGGTAGCGCAGCGTCCCGGTGGCCGCCTCGCCCGCCACCGAGTCCCCGGCGACCACGCCGACCGTCATCGGCAGGAAGACCGGCAGCGCCACCGCGAGCGCGGTGAACACCAGGAACAGGCCGTTCTGGGTCAGCTGCGCGATGAAGGCCGGGCCCTCGCCGCCGCGCGGGGCGTCGCCGGTCTCGACCTTGACGATCACCCCGATCAGGATCGGCAGCACCGCCAGGATCGCCAGCAGCACCTTGGTGCGCAGCCGGCGGAAGGTCAGGTGCAGCTCGTTGCGGAACAGCGCCAGGAATCCCGCCGTCGTCTGCGGCCGCCGCCCGGCGCCCGGCAGGGTCTCGCGCCCGGCGCCCGGCAGGGTCTCGCGCTCGGCGCCCGGCAGGGTCTCGCGCTCGGCGCCCGGCAGGGCCTCCCGCCCGGCGCCCGGCACGGTCTCAGCCCGCGACATCGAAGCCCTCCCCGGTCAGCGCCACGAAGGCGTCCTCCAACGTGCCCCGCTCCAGCCCGAAGCCGTGCACCCGCACCCCGGCTTCGACCAGGGCCGCGCACAGCTTCGGCAGCGCCTCCTCGTCGGCGACGGCGAGCTCGCCGTCCACCCGGTCCTCGCCGTGGACGAGGCCGCCGACCCGGTGCGCGGCCAGCACCTCCGCCGCTCGCGCCACGTCGGGGGTGCGGACCACCAGCCGGCCCTGCGCCCGGGCGGCCAGCTCGGCGACGGTGCCCTGCACCACCAGCCGGCCGCGCGACATCACCGCCGCGTGGGTGCAGACCTGCTCGATCTCGTCCAGCAGGTGCGAGGAGAGGAACACCGTGGTGCCCTCGGCGGCGACCTCCCGGACCAGCGCCCGGATCTCGCGCATGCCCTGCGGGTCCAGCCCGTTGGTCGGCTCGTCCAGCACCAGCAGCTCGCGCGGTTGCAGCAGCGCCGAGGCCAGGCCGAGCCGCTGCTTCATGCCGAGCGAGTACGCGCGGGCCTTCTTGCCCGCCGCCGCGCTCAGCCCGACCCGCTCCAGCGCCTCGTCGACGCGGTGGCGCCGGGTGCGCGGGTCGGCGGTCGGGTCGGCGGCGTCGAACCGGACCAGGTTGTCCCGCCCGGTGAGGAAGCCGTACAGCGCCGGGCCCTCGATCAGCGCACCCACCCGGGGCAGCACGCTGGCGACGGACTGCGGCATCGGCTCGCCGAGGACGGTCGCCACACCCGAGGTGGGGGCGATCAGGCCCATCAGCATCCGGATCGTGGTGGTCTTCCCGGAGCCGTTCGGGCCGAGGAAACCGAACACGGAACCGCGCGGCACGGTCAGGTCGAGACCGTCGACGGCGAGCTGGCCGCCCCGGAAACGCTTGCTCAGACCGCGGGTCCGGATGACGGCGTCGGCGTCAGGGCGGGCCGACGGGGCGGGGGCGGCGGCGGGAACGGGAACGGGGGCGGGGCGCGGCTCGGCGCCCCGGCCCCCGGCCGACTCCGTAACGTCCCCCGTTACGGGAGTGCGGGTCATCCGTCAGTTCACCCCGGCCGCGTGCTGGAGCACCGACGGGGTCACCGCGCCGGCGAAGATCCGGCCGTCGTCCGTCAGCAGGACGTTGAACACCTTGGTGCTGACCAGGGTGCCGCCGCCGACCGGCTTGCCGAACGACTTCACCAGCCCCTGCGGGTTCAGGCCGAGCTTCTGGTCGCCGTGCCGGCCGCCCTTGGCGCCCTTGCCGCCCTGGCCGCCGTCCTGCGGGACCTCCACCGGGCCGCTCGGCAGCTTCGCGGAGAACACCGTGGTCCAGCCCTCGCCGATCACGTTGAACCCGTCGTCCGCCCCGAGCCGCTCGGCGCCGAAGCCCTCGCCCCCGGGGGCCTTTTCCCCGGGGGCCTTGTCCGCGGGGCCGAACCCGGTGAGCGGGCCGTCCTCGAAGACGCCGCCCTCGGCGGCCTCCGCCGCCTTCCGCTCCGTCACCTTGGCGCCCTTGGGCACGGTGAACTCGAAGGTCTTCGCGGCCGGCTTGGCGAACGAGACGTCGGTGAAGTGGACGTCCAGCACGGTGCTGCCGTCCGAGGCCTTGACCACCACGGCCAGTGGCACCCCGTTGTCGGCGGCCACCGCGATCCGGACGTCCCCGATCGTCGAACCGGGCTGGGCGGGCTTCACGCTCAGCTGGTACGCCGCCTTCCCGGCCACCTTGGTGGTGCCGGCCACCGTGACCGAGGTGGTGCCCGCGCTCGCGGTGAGGAACTGCCGGGCGGCGTCCTGCGGGGTGGTCGGCACGCCGGTCAGCGGCGCCCCCGGGTGCCGGCCGCCGTGCCTGCCGTCGTGTCCGGCGTCGCGCTGCGCCGCCCCGCCGGTCAGGTGCTCGGCGCTGTTGGTCGAGCTGTCCCACGCCCAGGCCTGGTCGCCGTTGTGGACGATGGTGTAGCCGGACATGTTCTCCAGCAGGTCGAGCCGCTGGTGGTCGGGGCCGTCCACCGCGACCCGCAGCGTCTGGTCGCCGCCGAGCAGACCGAGCAGCTTGCCCTGCGGGTCGGCCGCCGACTCGCGGGCCTTGCCGCCGCCGCCACCGCCGACCGCCGCGCCGAACCCGCCGGCCGCCCCCAGCAGCTGGCCCGGCAGCCCCAGGTCGGTGGAGAAGGAGACCGTGCCCGAGAGGGTCTGCGCCTCGGAGCCGAGCGCCTTGGCCACCACCTGCTCCGCCGTCAGCGCCGGGAGGTCCGGCGGGGAGTCGGCGGCCAGCGCGGGGACCAGCCCGACCCCGGTGGCGATCACCGCCACCACCGCCAGCGGCACCGCGACCCGCACCAGGGTGCGCCGCCGCGAGCGGTACGGCACACCGCCGTCCGGATCGTCCACGCCGCCCCCCGTCACCGTGTCATTGGTCATGGCGTCCTCAACTCCTCTGTGAACACGAGCGATTGGCTGTACCCCTCCATTAGAGGGCCGGACCCGCCCGCCGTCATCGCCCTCCAGGGCCAGATCGGGTTGAACCTGATGGGTACATCGACCCTGAGACGTCCTCAGGGTTGACTCCTCCCGGCGTACGACACCTGGCGTAGGGTCGCGCCATGGACGCAACCGCCATGGACGCACCCGACACCCCGACCGCGAACGCGATGCGCCGTGCCCTGCGCCGTGCCCGCGACGGCGTCGCCCTCGACGTGACCGAGGCCGCCGTGCTGCTCCAGGCCAGGGGAGAGGACCTGCGCGACCTCTGCGCCAGCGCCGCCCGGGTGCGCGACGCCGGGCTCGACGCGGCCGGCCGGCCCGGGGTCATCACCTACTCCAAGAGCGTGTTCATCCCGCTCACCCGGCTGTGCCGCGACAAGTGCCACTACTGCACCTTCGCCACCGTCCCCGGCAAGCTGCGCCGCGCCGGACACGGGATGTTCATGTCCCCGGACGAGGTCCTGGAGGTGGCCCGGCGCGGGGCCGAACTCGGCTGCAAGGAAGCCCTGATCACGCTCGGCGACAAGCCCGAGGACCGCTGGCCCGAGGCCCGCGAGTGGCTGGACGCGCACGGCTACGACGACACCATCGCCTACGTCCGGGCGATGTCGATCCGCATCCTGGAGGAGACCGGCCTGCTGCCGCACCTCAACCCCGGGGTGCTGAGCTGGACGGACTTCCAGCGGCTCAAGCCGGTCTCCGCCTCGATGGGCATGATGCTGGAGACCACCGCCACCCGGCTGTGGAGCGAGCCCGGCGGCCCGCACCACGGCTCCCCGGACAAGGAACCCGCCGTCCGGCTGCGGGTGCTGGAGGACGCCGGGCGCAGCTCCGTCCCGTTCACCAGCGGTCTGCTGATCGGCATCGGCGAGACGTACCAGGAGCGCGCCGAGTCGCTGTTCGCGCTGCGCAAGGTCTCCCGCGCCTACCACGGCATCCAGGAGCTGATCCTGCAGAACTTCCGCGCCAAGCCGGACACGGCGATGCGCGGCATGCCGGACGCCGAACTGGACGAGCTGGTGGCCACCGTGGCGGTGGCCCGGCACCTGCTGGGCCCGTCGGCCTGCCTACAGGCGCCGCCGAACCTGGTGGACGGCGAGTACGAGCGGCTGATCGCCGCCGGCATCGACGACTGGGGCGGCGTCTCCCCGCTCACCCCGGACCACGTCAACCCCGAGCGCCCGTGGCCGCAGATCGAGCGCCTCGCCGAGCGGTCCGCGGCGGCCGGCTTCGAGCTGCGCGAGCGCCTGGCCGTCTACCCCGAGTACGTGCGGCGCGGCGAGCCCTGGCTGGACCCGCGGGTGCTGCCGCACGTGCGGGCCCTCGCCGACCCGCGGACCGGGCTGGCGGACCCGGACGCGGTGGTGCGCGGCCTGCCGTGGCAGGAGCCGGAGGACCTGCCCGCCTCGTACGGGCGCACCGACCTGCACGCGACCATCGACACCGAGGGCCGCACCGGCGACCGCCGGGCCGACTTCGAGGACGTGTACGGCGACTGGGAGGTGCTGCGCGAGCAGGTCCTCGCCAAGGGCGCGCCGGAGCGGCTGGCGGGCGACCTGCGCGAGGCGCTGGCGGTGGCCGCCGACGACCCGACCAGGCTGACCGACGACCAGGCGCTGGCGCTGTTCCACGCGGACGGCCCGGCCCTGGACGCGCTCTGCCGGATCGCCGACGCCGTCCGCCACGACGCCGTCGGCGACGACGTCACCTACTGCGTCACCCGGAACATCAACTTCACCAACGTCTGCTACACCGGCTGCCGGTTCTGCGCGTTCGCCCAGCGCCGCACCGACGCCGACGCCTACACGCTGTCCCTGCAACAGGTCGCCGACCGGGCCGCGCAGGCCTGGGAGGTCGGCGCGACCGAGGTCTGCATGCAGGGCGGAATCCACCCGGACCTGCCGGGCACCGCCTACTTCGACATCGCCCGCGCGGTGAAGGAACGGGTGCCGGGCATCCACGTGCACGCCTTCTCGCCGATGGAGGTGGTCAACGGCGCGACCCGGACGGGGCTCTCGATCCGCGAGTGGCTCCAGGAGGCCAAGGCGGCCGGGCTGGACACCATCCCGGGTACGGCGGCGGAGATCCTGGACGACGAGGTCCGCTGGGTGCTCACCAAGGGCAAGCTGCCGGCCGCCACCTGGGTCGAGGTGGTCACCACCGCGCACGAGCTGGGCATCCGCTCCTCCTCCACCATGATGTACGGGCACGTGGACACCCCGGAGCACTGGCTCGGCCACCTGCGGCTGCTCGCGGACATCCAGCAACGGACCGGCGGCTTCACCGAGTTCGTGACCCTGCCGTTCATCCACACCAACGCCCCGGTCTACCTGGCCGGCATCGCCCGGCCCGGCCCGACCGCCCGGGACAACCGCGCGGTGGTGGCGATGGCCCGGCTGCTGCTGCACCCGCACATCCCCAACATCCAGACCAGCTGGGTCAAGCTGGGCGCGGAGGGCGCGGCCGAGATGCTGCGCTCGGGCGCCAACGACCTGGGCGGCACCCTGATGGAGGAGACCATCTCGCGGATGGCCGGTTCGGCGTACGGCAGTTACAAGTCCGTCCGGGACCTCCAGGCGATCGCCGGGGCGGCGGGCCGTCCGCACCGCCAGCGCACCACGACCTACGGCGAGGTCCCGGCGGAGCGCCGGGCCGCGGCACTGGCCTCGGACGGCCACCTGCCGGAGCTGCTGCCGGTCCTGGACTGAGCGCCTCCGGCACTCGGGGTGGTCGGATGTTCGAGGGATCCCGTCGATGGGCGCGAACCTTCGAATACAGTGCCAGGGCGCGCGCCGGGCCGTGCGTCGCGCCAGAGCCCGCCACCCCGAGGAAAGGCGCCCCGTCGTGATGCCACTGTGGTCACGCGCCCAGCAGCAGGACTTCCGCAGCCGGGTGCGGGGCTGTCTGCTCGGCGGTGCCATCGGCGACGCGCTCGGCGCCGGCGTCGAGTTCGAGTCGCTGGCGGGCATCCGCGCCCAGCACGGCCCGCAGGGCGTCACCGGCTACGTCCCCGCGTACGGGCGCAGCGGCGCGATCACCGACGACACCCAGCTGACCCTGTTCACCGTCGACGGCCTGATCCGCGCCCACATCCGGCGCGACACCGGCAGCTGGCACCCGCCCACCGACCTCCACCTCGCCTACCTGCGCTGGGCCGCCACCCAGCACGACTGGGGCCCGGACGAGCGCCGCCCCGACCTCGGCTGGCTCGGCCGCGAGGAGTGGCTGTACGCCCGGCGCGCCCCCGGCCAGGGCTGCCTGTCCGGCCTGACCGGGCCCGACGGCGAGCGGCTCGGCACCCTGGAGCAGCCCAAGAACCCGCATTCCAAGGGCTGCGGCACGGTGGTCCGGGCGGCGCCGTTCGGGCTGCTCACCAGCTGGGAGCCGGGCCTGGTGTTCCAGCTCGCGGTGGAGTGCTCGGTGCTCACCCACGGCCACCCCACCGGCTACCTGGCGGCGGGCGCGTTCGCGGTGATCGTCCAGAGCGTCGCCCGCGGCGGGACCCTGGAGGAGGGCGTCCACCTGGCGCTGGCCCTGCTCTCCGAGCGGCCGGCGCACGAGGAGACGACCGCGGCGCTGCGGGCCGCGCTGGACGCGGTGCGGGCCGGTGAGCCGTCCGCGGACCGGGTGGAGGCGCTGGGGGAGGGCTGGGTCGCCGAGGAGGCGCTGGCGATCGCGGTCTACTGCGCGCTGGTGGCGCACGACGTCCGGTCGGGCCTGCTGCTGGCCGTCAACCACTCCGGGGACAGCGACTCCACCGCCGCGATCTGCGGGAACCTGCTGGGCGTGCTGCACGGCGACACCGCGCTGCCGCCCGGGCTGCTGGCCGGGCTGGAGGGGCGCGGGGCGATCCTCGAACTCGCCGACGACCTGGTGCTGGAGCTGCTGCACGGCACCGAACTGCACGGCCGGGAAACGCCGGAGGGGATCACCTGGACCGACCGCTACCCGGTGGTGCGCTGAACCTGCCGGATGTCAGGAGCGGGGAAAGCAGTTGCCCGTAGCGGCGGCCGCCGCCGGGAGGGCGACGGACACCGCTACGGGCAACTGTCCCGCGAACGGATCCGGATCAGAGCGAGCCGAAGGCCCCGGCCGCGGCCGCGGACGCGAACGCGTTCCACGCCTCGGCGGAGAAGTGCAGTCGTGGGCCCTCCGGGTCCTTGGAGTCCCGGACCGCCACCGCACCCGCGACCGGCGTGGCGATCTCCACACAGGCGCCGTTACCGCCGCTGTGACTGCTCTTGCGCCAACGCGTGCCGTTCGCGGGTGTGGTGGTCATGGGTGATATCCCTCTTCAATCTCTGCTATCAGCTGGCGGCTCTCCGCCACACCGAGTGCCGCCGCCCTCAGGTGGTCGTAGAGACTGGTATAGCGGCGCACGTCAGCCTCCTTCTCCAGGTAGAGATCGCTCGTCACACCTTCGAAGTAGACAACCGTGGAATCGGCTGACTCCGGGAACTCCAGCAGGGAGAATGTCCCGGTCATACCGGGGTGGGCGCCCTGCGAGAACGGGATCACCTGGATGGTGATGTTCGGGCGCTGGCTCAGCTCCAGCAGGTGCTTGAGCTGGTAGGCCATCACCTCGCGGCCGCCGACCTCGCGGCGCAGCACGGCCTCGTCTATGACGGTCCACAGGCTGCCCAGCTGGTGCTCGCCGTGGATCCGGTCCTGCCGTTTCATCCGGACCTGCACCCTGCGCTGCACAGCGAGCGCGTCGGTGTCCGGCTGGGTGCCCTCCACGACCGCCTGGGCGTACTGCTCGGTCTGCAACAGGCCGGGGACGAAGGACGACTCGTAGGCGCGGATCGAGGAGGCCTCGGCCTCCAGGCCGATGTACACGCTGTACGGGGTCGGCATGTCGTTGAAGTCGTGCCACCAGCCGCGCTGGCGGGACTCCTTGGCCATCTCCATCAGGCTGGCCCGCATCTGTTCGTCGTTCACCTTGTACACGTCGCAGAGGTCGCGGACGTCCCGCTGGCTGATGCTGCGGCGGCCGTTCTCCAGGCGGCTGATCTTCGACTGGGAGACCATCAGCCGGCCGGCCACCTCCTCCGCGGTCATCCCGAGGCCCTCGCGGAGCTTGCGGAGCTCGGAGCCGAGACGTCGGCGGCGCACGGTGGGATTGATGTTCGCGGACACGTCGACCTCCGGCCGGACCTCTGGTGATCGTTGGAACGGCAGTCCTCGGAACACATCGGACATTGGGACCAACCCCCCTGACTCGGAGCAGCATGTCACCTCGGGTCAGGTCGGCGCCGGGGAATGACAGGAGCGCGGTAGAACAGATCATCGGAAAAGCGCTTCTGCGAGACGGCGCAGGCCCCCAGGTGGTAATGCGGCTCAAACGGCTCCTGACCGGTAATGCTGCGACAGGCGCGCCCCGGCGGTGCAGATGCTGGTGGCACATGCGCCGGCAGGGTCGCCGGGTGTCCCCGGGAGGGCCCGGCAGGGCCCCGGGGGGACGGCAGAGGGGCGGTCGCCGGGCGACTTCCGTCGCGGGCGACCGCCCCTCCGTGCTACGGGTGGTGCTGCTGGTGCGGATGGTGCCGGTGTTCCGGTAGTGCGTGGGGTCGTTCGGCGCTCTCAGGGGGCGCGTACCGGCTGGCATGCGCCGCCGGGTGGGTCGTCGGGCGAGTCGGGCGGTTGGCTCGTCTCGCTCGTGTCGTTCGTGTTGCGCGACTTCCCGGGGCGCCGGCCCGGCTCCGTCAGCGGACGCCGACCCGGGAGGCGGCGACCCGCCCACCCGAACCCCGGCCCGCCGCCGCGCGGGCGCCGGAACGCCCGGTGGCAGCCGGCGCCGAGCCCTGGGCGGCGGCACGGTTCTGCTGGGCCGGCAGGCCGTTCTGCACGTCCATCACGGCGTGCGCGACCATCCCGCCCAGCGGGTCGTACCGGATCAGGTCGCGCAGCCGCGACCGCGAGGACCGGCCCTCGTTGCCCGGGTACAGGTGCTTGCCCAGACCCACCGAGTGGGCCAGGGCCGCCAGCGCGGCCGTCCGCGGGTCCGGCGGCACGCCGGTGCGGATCGCGGTGTCGAGCCGCTGCTTGATCGCGGCGTTGGTGCAGTCGTCCGACGCCTGGTACCGGGTCGTCGGCAGCACCCCGCACACCTGGCCCGGCACGGCCGTGACCATGCCGCAGCGCTCCAGGTGCGCCAAGTACGTCTGCCGCAGCCCCAACCGGGGCCCGCCGATCCAGTGCGCCGCGCGGACCGGACTGCCGCGTCGGCGCAGCAGCTCCAGTGCGTGGTCCAGAGTCGGGTCGCCGGTAGGCCGTGCGAGCACCACGGCGATCCGGTCTCCCTCCGGTACGATCCGTCCGGCCAGGGACAGCTCGACGAGCTGGGCCCCGGCAAGTCCGAGGTCGAGGGTCTGCGGCTGCGCAGTGGTACCCGTGGTCGGGTCCAAAGCGAGCAGCAAGAGTTCCTCGGGAACAGTTCTGCGGCTCTTGCCCATCCAAGCCTCCCCGCGTGGATGAGAGACAGGGTGACGCCTCTCACACGGGCTTGTCGAGTACGCCTCCGAATCGTGACCTTGCGGTGAAGACGGGGAACCGGCGGGCGCGGGCCCTGCGTCTGACCGGTGAACAGACCGCGGTACGGCCGTGCGATGGCAATAAGGGCCGGTCGGGCGGGGTGTGCGCGGCCGTCCGGCGGCCGGTGGCGGAGACTGTACAGGTACACGGGGCGGGGCGTCGGCTTCCCGAAATCGGGTCTGCCGGTGCCCCGCCGGGCGTTGAGGAGGCTGGGATACGTGGGCGAGTCCCCCGACAGGGTGCTGAGGGACGGCGAGCGGGAGCGGGACCGCGAGCGCGAACGGACCGGGGCGGCCGCCGGCACCGGTCCGGCCGCCGGGGGCGGCTCCACGACGGCGTCCGGGACCGCGTCCGGGACCGGGGAGGCGCCTTCCGTCGAGACGCCCGAAGGGGCGTCCGGCGAGGCGTCCGGTGAGGTCTCCGGCGCCGTTTCCGGTGACGCGCCCACGGGGGCCAAGGGCGGCTCGACCGTGCAGCTCCGTGTCCGGGATGTGGACAGCCGGACGACGATGCTGCGACTGCCGGTGGACCAGAAGACCACCGCACTCCGGCTGCCCGAGGAACTGGTGAAGCCCGAGCCGTCCGGTGACGCCGAGGACGGAGAGGGTGCGGAGCCGGACGTGCCCACCGGCAAGGGCACCGGCGACGGCGCCGCCGAGGCCGCGGAGCCCGCCGACGGACCGTCCGGTGTCGACCCGCGTCTCGCCATGCGGACGACCGCGGCCGCCCCGGCGAAGGGCGCCGAGGCCGCGTCGGACGACACCGGGAAGGCCGAGGAGGCCGAGGGCGTCGCGGAGGCTGCGCCCGCTACCCCCGCCGCGCCCGCCAGACCGGTACGGCTCGCCAAGCCGGGGAAGACGGGGAAGACGGGGACGCCGGGACAGCCGTCGGCGACGGCGACGGCATCGGCATCGGCGCCGGCGGAGAAGCTGGAGAAGCCCAAGCCGCTGACCGCCCCCGCGGCTGCCGCCACGGCCCCCGCCGCCGGAACCGTGCCGGAGCCCCCGGCCCCGAGCCCGCTGCCCGAACCGTCCCCCGTCCCGGAGCCGGTGCCCGAGCCGCACCCGGCGCCCAAGCCCGTCCCCGAACCCGAACCGGTACCCGGCCCGGAGCCGCTCCCGAAGCCGGCCCCCCGGCCCGAGCCCGGCCCCGCCCCGGCCCCCGAGCCGCTGCCCACCCCCGACCCGCAGCCCGTGCCACCCACCCCGCCGCTGCCCCGCCCCGAGCCGCTGCCGACCCCCGAGCCGCTGCCCCAGCGGGAGAACCCGGAGAACACCGCCGAGGCGATGGAGGTCCTGGCGGCCCTCAACGCCCGCCCGGTCTCGCCGCTGCGCCGCGCCCTCAAGCGGATCACCATCTGGACGGTCTTCCTGGCCGTCGTGCTCGGCGCCGTGGTCGTGGCCCAACTGCTGCGCCCGCTGCCGGAGTCGAAGGTCCGGATGTCGGCGGCGAGCAGCTACACCTTCCCCGGCGACCCGCTCGACCTCGCCTGGCCGGCCAAGGGCCAGTCCGCGGCCGAGGTGGTCGGCGTCGGCCCCCTGGGCAGCTCCGGCCAGGAGACGCCGGCCTCGATCGCCAGCGTCACCAAGGTGATGAACGCCTACCTGATCCTCCAGAAGTTCCCCCTGAAGAAGGGGGAGAGCGGCCCGAAGATCATCGTCGACAAGCAGGCCGCGCAGGAGTCCGGGAACAGCGACGAGTCCCGGGTCACCCTCACCGAGAACCAGGTGCTGACCGAGTACCAGGCGCTGGAACTGCTGATGCTGCCCTCGGCCAACAACGTGGCCCGGCTGCTCGCCCGGTTCCACTCCGGCACCGAGGAGGCGTTCGTCAAGCAGATGAACGACACCGCGGCCAAGTTCGGCATGAGCAACACCACCTACGCCGACCCGGCCGGCTACAACTCGGACACCAAGTCCACCGCCAAGGACCAGCTGAAGCTCGCCGAGCAGGTCATGCAGGACGAGATCTTCCAGCAGATCGTGGCCACCCCGGACACCACCTTCAACAACCAGAAGATCTACAACACCAACACCCTGATCAACGCGAAGAACGGCGTCATCGGCGTCAAGACCGGCTCCAGCACCCCGGCCGGCGGCTGCCTGATGTGGGCCGCCTACAAGGAGATCGGCGGCGTGCGGCGGCTGATCCTGGGCGTCACCCTGGGCCAGCCCGCCACCTCCTCGGCGCCCGCCGACGGGATCCTCCCGACCGTGCTGAAGGTCAGCGGCAAGCAGATCCAGGCCGCGCAGAACGGGCTGACCGGCCAGACCCTGGTCAAGCAGGGCGAGGTGGTCGGCTACGTCGAGGACGGGCTCGGCGGCAAGGTCCCGGTCGTCGCGACCAAGGACGTCGTGGTGGCCGGCTTCCCCAGCATCACCGCCGGCCTGCGCCTGGACCCGACGAAGGTCGGCCACACGCTGAAGGCCGGCGAGAAGGTCGGCGTGCTGCGCACCGGCGAGGGCGGCGGCAAGGTCGAGGTGCCGGTGGCGTTGCAGTCGGACCTGAACCCGCCGTCGATCATGTCCCGGCTGACCCGGTTGTTCTGACAGTCTGCCTGTTCTGACACCCCGCCTGTTCTGACGCCCCGGCGGGGCGAACACGAGAGGGGGAGCCGGTCCGACCGGCTCCCCCTCCGTCGTTTCTCACGCGCCCGTCAGCTGTCGCGGTCCGTCAGCCGGAGTGCTCCGTCAGCTGTCGCGGTCGAGCAGGGCGAGGGTGACCCCGCCGAGCGGCCGCACCTGATCGGGGGTGCCGTACCGCGCGAGGAGCACCTTGGCCCACTCCGGCGGCAGGGCGGCCAGCGGGTCCTGGGTGTCCCCGAGGACGAGCAGCCACAGCCGGCTGCCCTGGCCCGTGCAGGCCTCCGGCCGCTCGCAGGGCACCGGCGACAGGTCCTCCGCCTCCACGGCGCTCTGTGCGACGAACACCGGGTACGGGTGGACGCGCTCCGGCAGGAAGTAACTGACGCCCGGCCAGACCATCGCCCAGCTCTGGTTGCCCAGCGGCGCCGCCATGCCGTCCCCGGGGCGGAACCCGGCGGTGATCAGCTCGGCCGCCGCGCGGAACGGCTCCTGCGAACCGTTGTGCGAGCCGACGTAGCGCACCTGGGGCTGGTCGGGCAGCGCCGCCACGGCCGGTACCGCGAGCAGCGCCAGCGCCAGCACACCCGCCGTCACCCGGGCCGGCCCCGGCGTGGGGAACACGGCCCGGCCGGTCCCGGTCCGGGCCGCCACCGCCGCGTACACCGCGCCGACCCCGCCCCCGGCGAGCACCGCCCAGGCGGGCACCGTGAACAGCAGATACCGGTCGAGGAAGTACGAGGTCGAGCCCCGGGACATCAGCCAGACCCCGACCACCGGCAGTTCCGCCAGCAGCAGCGCCTGCCAGGCCTGCCACCGCCGGCCGGGCAGCGCCAGGGCCGGCAGCGCCAGCAGGACGAAGGCGTAGTACACGTGGTCCGAGCCGAACAGGTGCTCGCCGAAGCGCACCAGGCCGCGGAAGGACGGCGTGGCGATCCAGCCCAGCTGACGGTCCGACTGCCGGCTGCCCAGCAGCATCACCGGCACCACCGGCAGGGCGGCGACCGCCACCGCCAGCGGGTACTGCCACAGCAGCCGCCGGTCGACCGCCGCGCGGGTGCGCCACAGGTGCACCAGCACCAGGGCGGCCTGCCCGGCCACCGTGCTGAAGGAGATCAGGTGCCCGGCGCCCGCCGCCGCCATCGCGAGGCAGTACGGCGCCCACCGCCGCCACCCCGGGTTGTCCAGCGCCCGCAGCAGCAGCCAGGTCGCCGCCGCGATCGCGCAGGTCACCAGCGCGTACGAGCGCGCCTCCTGCGCGTACCGGGAGACCGGCGGCACCACCGTGAACAGCAGCCCCGCCGAGACGGCCGCCACCCGGCCGCCGAACAGCCGCTCGGCGGCCAGCGCCACGAAGGCCGCCGCCCCCGCCATGGCCAGCACGGACGGGAACCGCAGCGCGATCACCGAGTCGCCGAACACCGCCGTCCAGCCGTGCATCAGCAGGTAGTACGCCCCGTTGCTGGCGTCTATGTGCTGGAGCAGGCGCAGCAGGTCACCCAGCGACCGGGTGGCCACCGTCCAGGTCGCGATCTCGTCCCGCCACGGCTCCGGGGTCCCCAGCCGGTACCCGCCGACGCCGAGCATCACCACCGCGGGCCACAGCCACACCTGCCCCAGCAGGCGGACGACCGGGTGCGCAGCAGCTTTCATCGGGTCCTTCTTTTCCTTCCCTCGGCCGAGGGAGTGTTCGAATCACTGCTCGGCAGGCTACTTGACCCGACCTGACGCCTCGTCGGCGCCCGGCCCTCGTGGCCCCGTCCGATGGATCCTGTCGGGCTCGCGGCGTCGGGATCCACCGGACAGGCCCCGACCCGGCCCGTGACAGCCGCCCGGACGCCCGCGCCTCGCCGCGGCCGGCACCGCCCGAGGACCCGCCCCCGCCCCCGGCCCGCCGGCCACCGCGCCGCCCCACCCGGCCACCACCAAGATCACCGAGCCGCCCCCCGGCCGCCGCCCGACCCGCTAGACTGTCCCAGCGGTCATCCCGCCCGCCTCAGTAGCTCAGGGGATAGAGCACGGCTCTCCTAAAGCCGGTGTCGCAGGTTCGAATCCTGCCTGGGGCACAGTGTGGCAGCGTGTCGAAGGGCCTCCCGTCAGTGACGGGAGGCCCTTCGGCGTGGTGCGGGTCCGGCGCGTCCCGGGCTCTAGCGGACGGCCTCGTCGGGGTGGTCGGCGCCGTCGCCGAGCAGGTCGGAGCCGCGGGGCGGCCGGACGGCCGGGACGACGATGCGTTGGACCCGGGGCCTGGTGCGCCAGTTGACCCGCCGTACGTCGCGGGCGAGCGCGCCGGGGCGCCAGAGTTCGATCGCGGCGGTCACCGCGCCGAGCACCACTCCGGCGGCCAGCCAGCCGGCGAGCACGTCGCTCGGCCAGTGCACCCCGAGGGCGATCCTGGTCCAGCCGATGGTCAGGACGGTGGCCCCGGCGACCGCGCAGGCGGCGATCCGGCCGCGGCGGCGGACCCGGTACCAGAGCAGGCCGACCAGGACGGCGCAGGTGATCGCCGAGGCCATGGCGTGCCCGGAGGGGAAGGCCGGGCCGCCGGCGTGCGAGACCGGGTCGGTGAAGGACGGCCGTTGGCGGTCGACGGCCAGCTTGAGTGCCCACTGACCGGCCCAGCCGACCAGGGCCTGGGCCGCCACCCAGCCGGCCAGCATCCGGGCGCCGATCAGCCAGAGCCAGCCCGCCGCGATGCCGAGCAGGGCACGCATCGTGATCGTGCCGCCGATGTCGGACAGCGTCTGCACCGAGGCGGTCCAGATCTTGTGGTCCCGGGCGTACCGGTGCAGCTCGCCGACCCAGCCCAGGTCGAACCGCTCCAGCGGCTGCCAGTGCCGCGTCACCAGAACGGCGAGGAGCCCGAACAGCGCGGCGCAGACCACCGCGACGGCCGAGTCCCGGAGGAGACGGCGGTGACGCGCGGTGACGGAGGTCGAGCTGTTGGTCAGGTGCATGGCTGACACCTTCCCAGTGTCCCAGACCGATCGGGCGCCGGGGCGATAGCGATTTGGCATCTTTTGTGGGGAGGACCTGCGTGCGCCGGGGCGCGGGAGCGGGCGGGAGCCGGGGCGTACGGGAACGTCCGCGGCCGTTCGCGGGTTCACCGGGTGGGGCGGCGAACGCGTGTGGGTCCGGTGGCGGAAGCGTTCCGAAGTGGTCGCCCGAGCGGCACCCGAGGTGCCCGACCGGTCACTCAGCGTCCAGGACCGGTGTGAAAACCGGCAGGATACTGCATCGGCGGGAAGAATCTGAGTGACTTGGGAATGTTGTCCGGATTCTGTTCGTTGGATCGTTACGTGTGAGCCCCTCCGGGCCCGCACTTCTTGCCCTCTCGGGCAGGCAGGCAGACCTCGGCAACACCAGCAAAGGGAGCAAGCATGGCCACCCGTGCCGTCGTTCGCGACAGGGCCGACCGGACTCGCGCGGCCCGCCCGACCAACCTTGAGGCCGACCGCGACCTGGTCGGCATGTACCTCGACGAGATCGCCAGGACGCCCCTGCTCGATGCCGCCGAGGAGGTCGAGCTCTCGCTGCGGATCGAGGCCGGCGTGTACGCCCAGCACCTGCTGGACGAGGGCGAGCTCCCCGAGGGCGTCACGCGCGAGGAGCTGGAGGCGATAGCCGACGACGCCGAGCGCGCCAAGGACGTCTTCATCCGCTCCAACCTCCGGCTCGTGGTCGCGGTTGCCCGCCGGTACCCGCGCAGCGGCCTCCCGCTGCTGGACCTCATCCAGGAGGGCAACGCGGGCCTGGTGCGCGCCGTCGAGAAGTTCGACTACGCCAAGGGTTTCAAGTTCTCCACCTACGCGACCTGGTGGATCCGGCAGGCGATCACCCGGTCGATCGCCGACCAGTCCCGCACGATCCGGCTGCCCGTGCACCTGGTCGAGGAGCTGGGGCGGATCCGGCGGGTGCAGCGCGAGAAGTCCAAGGAGCTGGGCCGCGAGGCCGAGCCGGCCGAGATCGCGGCCGAGCTGGACACCACCGAGGCCCGGATCAAGGACGTGCTGGACTGGGCCCGCGACCCGGTCAGCCTCAACATGTCGGTCGACGACGAGGGCGAGACCCAGTTCGGCGACCTGGTTGAGGACACCGGGGCGACGTCCCCCGAGGACGCCGTGATGGTCATGCTCCGCCGGGAGGAGCTGGACGACCTCATCGGGCGGCTGGACGACCGCACGGCCTCGATCATCCGCTCCCGCTACGGGATGGAGGACGGCCGCGAGCGCACCCTCACCGAGGTGGGCAAGCAGCACGGCCTGACCCGTGAGCGGATCCGCCAGATCGAGAAGCACGCGCTGGCCGAGCTGAAGAAGATCGCCGACCACGCGGGCTTCGAGGCGGCCTGACCGGTCCCGAAGGCCCCGAATCCCACCGGGCCCTGGCGCGGAGCACTCCGCACCGGGGCCCGCGGCATGCCACGGGGCTCTTAGGCTGGAGGGACAGGACGATTCGGGCGAGCAAGTGGAGTGGGGACAGGATGAGCGAGCAGGAGCCGCAGCGGGAGCAGGGGCAGGACGAGGCGCGGGAGCAGGGGCAGCAACCGGGCGAGTCGGGTCAGCCGGGCCGGCCGGGCCTTCGCCGGGCCCCGGCGAAGGCCCGGCTGATCTTCCGGGACCCGTTGGACCAGCAGTCCCGGGACGACACCGACACCGGCTGGGGTGAGCGCCCGGGCGCGGGCGCGGGGGAGAGCGGTGGGCGGGGGCTGGACTGGTACCTGAGCCAGCGCCCGCCGCACCACGGGGACTGACCCCCCACCCCCCCACCCCCCGCCTTCCCTCCCTCCTCCTCCTTCCCGCTTCCTCCTCTTCCCCTTCCCCATCGCTGCGGTCAGCCCAGCGGGGCGACCAGCGCGTCGCGGATCTCGGTGAGCAGTTGGACCTCCTTGGCCTCGGCCTCCGCGGCCACCTCGGCGAGGGTCTTGCGCCTGGCGGCGAGCCTGTTCATGGGCACGATCAGGACGAAGTAGACGACGGCTGCGGTGATCAGGAACTGCAATGCGGCGCTGAGCACCGATCCCCAGAGGATGAGGATCCCGGATGACACCTCGCCGGTGGCGCTCACCTCGCAGGGCCCCTTGAGGCAGGAACTGTAGGACCCCAGGTCCTTCGTCCCGAACACGCCGACGATCGGATTGATCACGCCCTTCACGAAGGCGTTGATGATGTTGGTGAAGGCCGCGCCGATGACGACGGCGACGGCGAGTTCGACGACATTTCCACGCAGCAGGAATTCCTTGAAGCCCTTCATGCCGCCTCGAACGACGGAGTCGTTCCTGGGTTACGGGTGATCTTCCGCAGCCTGGGATTGACAACCCGTTCGGCCCACCGCACCGGCCGGGGGCGGCAGCCCGGCCCGCGCGGGCCCGGCCGCGAGTGCCGCGGCCACCGCGAGCAGCACCAGGGCGGGCACCCCGCCGCACCGCCGCACGGCGCGCCGCCAGCGGTGCCACCGGCCGGCCCCGCGCCGGATCGGCGGGAAGCTCGGCACCTCCTGCCGGGGCGGGACGGCGGGCGGGGGCAGCGGAACGGAGAGGCTCATGGTCGTCATCGGTCACCACCGGGGTCGTCGGGCGACCGCCCGGCCGGGGCTGGTCGGTCTCTGGTGACCCCCACGATGAGGGCCCGGAGCCGCCCCGGGAAGCGGCTATCCGCAGCCTGTGGACAACTCGGGCCTGTGGACAACTTCGTTCACCCGTGCGAGCGGATCGGGTCGTTCCATGCTGACGAAGGCGCCCCGCACCGACAGACCGGAACGGGGCGGCCGGGCAGGCGAAAGGCCCGCCGCCCCCGCGCGCTGCGGGGTCGACGGGCCTTTCCCGTGCTGAGGTCGGCCGGAGCCGTGGTCAGCTCGCGGCCGGAGCCGGGCTGGCCGAGCTGGTCGAGCCGCTCGACGACGAGCTCGACGAGGAGCCCGAGGACGCCGTCGAGGAGGACGACGCCGAGGAGCCGGACGAGGAGCCAGAGCTCACCGAGCTGCTGGAGGACGAACGGCTGTCGGTCCGGTAGAAGCCGGAGCCCTTGAAGACCACACCCACGGCCGAGAAGACCTTGCGGAGCCGCCCCTGGCAGTCGGGGCACGTGGTCAGTGCCTCGTCGGTGAACTTCTGCACCGCCTCCAGGCCGTTGCCGCACTCGGTGCACTGGTACTGGTACGTGGGCACTTGTCTTCCTCCTGGCACTCTCGCCTGATGAGTGCTAACGATGGTCAATGATGCGGTATTCCGCTGGATCAGTCCAGCGACTCCGATGTGAGATGAGCCGGGATCCGGGCCGTGAACCGCCCCCGGCGCACCTCCTGCCACCGCCGCCACGCACCCGCTCAGCCCTTGGCGGCGCCCACCAGCTGCGGCGCCCCGGCCCGCTCCGACGAGGACACACCCGCGGACACACCCGCGGACGCGCCCGCGGAGACACCCGCGCCGACGTCCGAGCCGGCGACCACCGTGCTGACCCCGCCACCACGCCGCGCGGCGCCCGGCGCGACCAGCAGGTGCCGCAGCGAGACCAGCGCCAGCAGGCCCAGCCCGGCGCCGGCCACCGGCACCACGAACCCGGCCGAGGCCCCGTGCCCGTCGATCAGTCGCCCGGCCGCCATCGAGCCGGTGGCCAGGCCGAGGCCGATGGCGCCGGTCAGCCAGGTGAAGGCCTCGGTCTTGGCGCCGTCCTCGACGAGCGTCTCGACCAGGGTGTAGCCGCTGATCAGGGTCGGTGCGATGGCCAGGCCGCAGACCAGCCCGGCGACCGACAGCGCGACCAGGTTGGGCATCGCCCACAGCGTCGAGCAGCCCAGCACCAGCAGGCCGTAGCTCATGATCATCCGGTGCTGGACGGCCCGCCGCCAGGCGATCACGCCGTACAGCACGCCGGCCAGCATCGAGCCGCCGGCGAAGATCCCGTACACGGTGCCGGCGGCGCCGTGCTGCCCGACCGAGTCGGCGAAGGCGTTCACCGAGACCTGCATGCCGCCGAACACGGCGCCGACCCCGAGGAAGGTGCCGGCCAGCAGTCGGACGCCCGGCGAGGAGAGCGCGGAGACCCGGCGGGCGCCGGCCACCGGCGCCACCCGGGCGGGCGCGGTGCGCCGCTGGGCGGCGAAGGCCAGGCCGCCGACGAAGGTCAGCGCGGCCTCGACGACCAGCCCGGTCGAGGGGCTGACCGAGGTGGCGATGGCGGCGGCCAGGATCGGGCCGATCACGAAGGTGAACTCGTCCGTCACGGACTCGAAGGCGAACGCGGTGCTCACCTTGGCCGCGGACGAAGCGGACGCGCCCTCGGCGGCGAAGGTGGCGACCCAGCGGGCGCGCACCATCGCGCCGATCTGGGGGATGCTCGCCCCGGCCGGGGCGGCGGCCAGGAACAGGCTCCAGGCCGGCGCGTGGCCGAGCGCCAGCGCGATCAGCGTGCCGACCGAGGCGGCGTGCACCACAACGGTCGGGACCAGCACGGCGGCCTGGCCGTACCGGTCGGCGAGCCGCCCGGTCTGCGGGCCGATCAGGGCCTGGGCGACGGCCGCGACGGCCGCGACGGTGCTGGCGGTGCCGTAGGAGCCGTGGGTCTCCTTGACGAGCAGCAGGATGCCCATGCTGAGCATCGCGTAGGGCAGTCGCGCGATGAACGCGGGCGCCAGGAACGTCCAGGCGCCGGGCGTGCGCAGCAGCGTCCCGTACCCGGCGCGGGCGGGCGCCGCGGTGTCGTGCGTGCTGGTGGCGCCGGGCGAGGTGGTGGTCTCCTCGACGCTGTCGACCGTTCGGCGGGCCGTCACGGTCGGTCCTTCCTGCTGCCTGGTAGCGCGGCAGGGCATGGTGTGGCCCCGACGGCGCCGAGAGTCGTCCTCTCGCGCGTCGACCGGGGTAGATACCGGGCCGGTCCGGCGGGGTGGCCGGGGCCGGGCCGCGGCCGCCGAGCGGTCGCGCCAACTCTGCGTCAGGCAGATGCTGGGTTTGGTCTCTCCATCATACAGTTACGCGCGTAGATGTCGCGCTCACCCCCACACTACAGGGCAGATCCAAAATTGTCCTGCCGATTGAAGGTGAACGGAGGGTTAAGGCCTCAGAATCACGCCAGCAAGCAATCCCCGCCCATAAGGCCTCCCCGCCCGCGGGCCCTCACCGCCCGGTGAGCCACCCCGCCAGCTTGCCGCCCTTGTCGACGGCCCGCAGCCGCCGCTCCGCCGCCTCGCCGACCTCGTCCGTGGTGACCACCAGCAGCTCGTCCCCGCCGCGCAGCACCGTCGCCCGGTCCGGCACGAAGGAGTTCCCCTCCCGCACGACCAGGGTGACCGCCGCCCCCTTGGGCAGCCGCAGCTCGCTCACCTCCACCCCGGACATCCGGGAGGCCGGGGAGAGCGCCACCGACAGCAGGTGCCCGTGCAGCTTTTCCAGCGGCGCGGACTCGATGTCGAGGTCCTGGCCCATCGCGCCCTCGCCGATCTTCAGCCGCTTGGCCACCCAGGGCAGCGTCGGGCCCTGGAGCAGGGTGAAGACGACGACCAGGATGAAGACGATGTTGAAGACGTCCTGGGCCTTCGGCGCTCCCGACACCATCGGGATGGTGGCCAGCACGATGGGCACCGCCCCGCGCAGCCCGGCCCAGCTGAGCAGCGCCTGCTCCTTCCCGGGCACCTTGAACGGGGTCAGCGTGAGCACCACCGAGAGCGGGCGGGCCAGGAACACCAGCACGCCGCCGATCACCAGTGCGGGCACCACGGAGGAGCCCATGGTCTCGGGCGTGCAGAGCAGGCCGAGCAGCACGAACATGCCGATCTGCCCGATCCAGGCCAGGCCGTCGGCGAAGCCCCGGACGGCCGGTCCGTGCGGCAGCTTGGCGTTGCCCAGGATCACCGCGCTGATGTAGACGGCGAGGAAGCCGGAGCCGTGCAGCAGCGCGCCGCCCGCGTACGCGAGCACGGTGAGCGCCATGACGGCGATCGGGTAGAGGCCGGAGGAGGGCAGCGCGACGTGCTTGACCCCGTACGCGCCGAGCTTGCCGACCGCGAAGCCGACGGCCGCGCCGATCGCCAGCTCGGCGACGATCGTGCCGACCAGGACGTACCAGGGGTCCAGCTCGCCGGTGGTGGCGAAGGCGACGACCAGGATGACGACCGGTGCGTCGTTGAAGCCCGACTCGGCCTCCAGCAGGCCGGTGAGCCGGTGCGGCAGCGGGACCATCCGCAGGACGGAGAAGACCGCCGCGGCGTCGGTGCTGGAGACGATCGCGCCCAGCAGCATCGAGGTCCGCCAGTCCAGGCCGACCAGCCAGTGCGCGCCGGCCGCGGTGACGAAGACGCTGACCCCGACGCCGAGGGTGGCCAGCACGGTGGCGGCCGGCATCACCGGCTTGACCTCGCGCCAGCTCGTCTTGAGACCGCCCTCGGCCAGGATCACCACGAGCGCCGCGTAGCCGAGCACCTGGGTCAGCTCGGCGTTGTTGAAGGTGATGCCGATCCCGTCCTGGCCCAGTGCGACCCCGATCCCGAGGTAGATCAGCAGGCTGGGCAGCCCTGATCGGGTCGAGATCCGCACGGCGACCACCGCGACCAGGAGGATCACGGAGAACTCGAGGAGGAGCTGGTTCAGGTGGTCGACGTTCACGCAGTGGCACCTCGGGCAGGCAGGGGCGGGCGGGGTGTCTGGTGGTGCTGGGGTGACCCGTCGGGGAGCCGGCGGCAGGTGGGGCCGGCCGTCGGCGCTAAGGAGTCGTCAATGCTCCCCTTGCGGATCGTTACTCAGTCTAACATTTTGCCATATCTTTAGCTTGCCGCTTTCCACAGGCCCCCCACCAGGCGTTCCGGGTCTCGGCGTTGACCTCCTCCGATGTCACGGTGAGCGTCCCCCGTGCACGCCGCCCGGTCGACTCGGCCTAATGTGGTGCCCTGTCACGGCCGCAGGCCCTGGACACGCCCGCCCGCCCCGAAGTCGAGGACCGCAAGGACCCAGATGCCCCGCTCGAAGAAGTTCCGGCGCGCCCGTCTGATCGTGATCGTGCTGGTCGTGCTGCTGGTGGCCGGCGTCGGCTACGGCGGATACCGCGGGGTCGCCGCGGTCCGCGCCTCCTTCCCGGAGGTCGACGGCAGCGTCAAGGTGGCGGGCCTGAGCGCGCCGGTCGACGTCAAGCGGGACGCCAACGGCATCCCGCAGCTGTACGCCGACACCTCCGAGGACCTCTTCCGCGCCCAGGGCTACGTCCAGGCGCAGGACCGATTCTGGGAGATGGACGTCCGGCGGCACATCACGGCCGGCCGCCTCTCCGAGATGTTCGGCGACGGCCAGGTCGACACCGACGCCTTCATCCGCACCATGGGCTGGCGGCAGGTGGCGCAGAAGGAGTTCGACACCAAGCTCTCCGCCGACACCAAGAAGTACCTCCAGGCCTACGCGGACGGTGTGAACGCCTGGCTCGCCGAGCACCCCGGCGGCGAGAAGGCCTCGCTGGAGTACGCGCTGCTCGGCGCCGTCAACGGCGACTACAAGCCGGAGCAGTGGACCCCGGTCGACTCGGTGGCCTGGCTCAAGGCGATGGCCTGGAACCTCTCCGGGAACCTCCAGGAGGAGATCGACCGCTCGCTGCTGGCCCAGGACTTCGGCCCGGACAAGATCGCCGAGCTGTACCCGGAGTACCCGTACGCCCGCAACGGCACGATCGTGAAGACCGGCACCGTGGTCGGCGACACCTACCGCCCCGCCGACGGCACCGGCCAGGCCGGCGCCACCGGCGGCACCGCCCAGGGCGCGACCACCACCAAGGCGCTGCTCAAGGGCCTGACCGACCGGATCGACGGCATGCCGCAGCTGCTCGGCCGCCCGGGCCAGGGCATCGGTTCCAACTCCTGGGTGGTCGCCGGCACCCACACCACCAGCGGCAAGCCGCTGCTGGCCAACGACCCGCACCTCGGCCCCGGCCTGCCCTCGGTCTGGTACCAGATGGGCCTGCACTGCCGGAACGCCTCGCCGGCCTGCCAGTTCGACGTCTCCGGCTTCACCTTCGCCGGCCTGCCCGGCGTGGTGATCGGCCACAACAAGGACGTCGCCTGGGGCTTCACCAACCTCGGCGCCGACGTCACCGACCTCTACCTGGAGAAGGTCACCGGCCCGGACACCTACCAGGTCGACGGCAAGGACGTGAAGTTCGAGCTCCGCAAGGAGACCATCAAGGTGGCCGGCGGCGACGACCGCGTCATCACCGTCCGCACCACCCAGACCGGCGCACCGCTCATCTCCGACCAGCGGACCGAGCAGCAGAACGTCGGCAAGTACGCCCCCAACGGCAGCGCCGCCCCCGACCGCGGCACCGGCGGCTACGGCGTCGCCCTGCAGTGGACGGCGCTCAACCCCGGCAAGACCATGGACGCCGTCTTCGAGCTGGACAAGGCGAAGAACTGGGACGAGTTCCGCACCGCCGCCAAGGACTTCGCCGTCCCCGCGCAGAACCTGGTCTACGCCGACGCCAAGAACATCGGCTACCAGGCCCCCGGCGACATCCCGGTCCGCGGCAAGGGCGACGGGAGCTACCCGGCCCCCGGCTGGGACTCCGGCTACCAGTGGAAGGGCTCGGTCCCCTTCACCGCGCTGCCGTACAGCTTCAACCCCTCCGCCGGCTACATTGTCACCGCCAACCAGGCCGTGGTGGACCCGGCCTACAAGTACCTGCTCACCAAGGACTGGGAGTACGGCACCCGGGCCAAGGAGATCACCGAGCAGATCGAGGGCCTGCTCAAGAACAACGGCCGGATCTCGCCGGACGACATGCAGAACCTTCAGCTGGACAACACCAGCATCATGGCCAGGACGCTCGTCCCGCTGCTGCTCAAGCAGCAGATCGACGACCCGTACGTGCGCGAGGCCCAGGACCTGCTGAAGGACTGGAACTACCACCAGGACGCCGACTCGGCCGCCGCCGCCTTCTACAACGGCGTCTGGCGCCAGCTGCTCGGCCTCGCCTTCGGCCAGAAGTTCCCGGCCGACCTGCGCGCCAAGGGCAACTGCCTGCTGGTCCGCCAGCAGGCCGACCCGACCAAGCCGGACAGCGCGGGCAACGCCCCGATCGTCACCGAGTGCGGCACCCGCGACCCGGGCAAGGCCCAGCCGGACGGCGGCGACCGCTGGACCGAGGTGGTCCGCCAGCAGCTCGACAAGCCCGACAGCTCCTGGTGGACGTACATCGACTCCCAGCACAAGGAGCAGAAGGGCCTGGACAACCTGCTCAAGGAAGCGATGCGCAACGCCCGCCAGGACCTCACCTCGCTGCTCAGCAAGGACGTCTCCACCTGGAGCTGGGGCCGCCTGCACAAGCTGACGCTGCGCGAGCAGACCCTCGGCACCGACGACTCCTCGATCGCCTCCGGCCTGGTCCACCGGCTGCTCAACCGCGGCCCGTACCGCCTCTCCGGCGGCTCGGCGGCGGTCGACGCGGCCGGCTGGAACGCGGCGGCCGGCTACGAGGTGGACTGGATCCCGTCGATGCGGATGGTGGTCGACCTGAGCGACCTCGACTCCTCGCGCTGGATCAACGTCGGCGGCGCCTCCGGCCACGCCTTCCACGACAACTACAACGACCAGACCGACCTCTGGCTCAAGGGCAGGCTGCTGACCTGGGCCTACACGCCGGACGCGGTCGAGAAGGCGACCAAGCACAAGCTGGTGCTCAGCAACGGCTGACGCCCGCGCGACGAACGACGGCGGCCCCGCTCCTCCCGAGCGGGGCCGCCGTCGTTCCACCGCCCGGCGTGATCCGAAAGCACGTCCTAGCCGAGCCGGCGCACTCCGGAGGGCGTGACCGCCAGGTCCACCGGCAGGTCGTGCGGCTCGGCCGGCACGCTCTCCAGCACCTCGTCCTCGTACAGCAGCACGGCCAGCACCGGCCGCACCCCGGCCCGCCCCAGCCGGGCCAGCACCCGGTCGTAGCTGCCGCCGCCGCGCCCCAGCCGCAGCCCGCGCCGGTCCACCGCCAGCCCCGGCAGCAGCACCGCCGAGGCCCCGGTGACGGCCTCCGGCCCCAGCCGCGGGCCGACCGGCTCCAGCAGCCCGCGCCCGGCCGGGGCGAGCCCCTGCGGCCCCTCGTACGCGGCCCAGTCCAGATCGTTGTCGGGCAGCAGCACCGGCAGCAGCACCCGCACCCCGCGCTCCCGCAGTGCGTCCAGCAGCGGCCTGGTCCCGGGCTCGGCGCCGACCGAGACGTACGCGGCCACCGTGGCACCCGGTGCCGCCAGCTCCCCGGCGTGCCCGGCCAGCGCGTGCGCCGCCTCCGCGCGCCCCTCGGCGGAGAGTGCGCGGCGCCGCGTCAACAGCCGTGTCCTCAGGTCGCTCTTCTCGTTGTGCATGGGATCCTCCGCAACTCTCCGCCGCCGGCCCGGTGTCGTCGACGCAGAGCCTGACACGCGAAAGGGCGCCCCGATTGTCCACCCCGCTGCTGGTCCAGGCCCTGGCCGTACTGAGCGCCCCGGCGCTGGCCGGTGCCACCGTGCTCGGGCTGCGACTGCGCCGGGGCCGCGCCGAGGCCGCCGCCCGCGAGCACCGGCTGCGCGAGCGGGTCGCCGAGCTGGAGGGCCGCTGCGCCGAGCTGGAGCGCACCGCCTCCTGCGACCCGCTCACCGGAGTGTGGAACTACCGCCACCTCCAGCTCACCCTGGACCGCGAGATCGAGCGGGCCCGCCGCGCCGAGCGGGCCGAGCAGCCCGAGGGGCCGCGCCCGCTGGCCGTCCTGCTGCTGGAGATCGCCGGCTTCGAGGCGGTCGTCGCCGAGCACGGCCGCGCCCGCGCCGGGGCGATACTGCGCGACCTCGCCCAGCGCCTGGCGATGGAGATCCGCCGGGCCGACACCCTCGGCCGCTACAGCGGCGAGGAGTTCCTGGTGGTGCTGCCGGACACCGGGGCCGAGGGCGCCGCCCAGGTCGCCGAGCGGCTGGTCTGGTCGGTCCGCCGGCACCTGCTGCTGGACTGGTCCTCCGGCACCCGCGAGCCCCGCCCCGCGCAGGGCAACGGCCTCACCGCGGCCGTCGGCGTCGCCGTGCTGCCCGAGGACGGCACCCACGCCGCCGTGCTGCTGCGGGCCGCCGACCGGGCCCTCGCCGAGGCCCGTGCGGCGGGCGGCGACTGCTGGCGGGCCTCCCCGCACCACCAGGGCACTCGCCCGCCCAGCACGCCGTCGCAGCCGCCCACTTCCGGTACGGAGCACGGGCCGACAGCCGAGGATGACTGTTCGGGAAAGCCGGGTAGTCTGTCGCCCTGTGCCGGAGGGGACCCCCTCTCCCAGCCGGTCGCTTCCCATACGCCTGCCACCGTGGCCGGGCCCCGCGACGTGCGTTCCTAGCCGTCCGGCCGCGCCCGGCCGGGCGAAAACGTGCCTGAGTAAGGTAAACGCATGACGAGCAACTCCCGTATCCCGGTAACCAAGGCCGTGGTGCCCGCGGCCGGACTGGGCACCCGCTTCCTTCCGGCCACCAAGGCCACGCCGAAGGAGATGCTGCCCGTAGTCGACAAGCCGGCCATCCAGTACGTCGTCGAGGAGGCCGCCGCCGCCGGCCTGTCCGACATACTGATGGTCACCGGCCGCAACAAGCGGGCGCTGGAGGACCACTTCGACCGCGCCTACGAGCTGGAGGAGCTGCTCGCCCGCAAGGGCGACGAGGACCGCCTCCGCCGGGTTCGCGAGTCCGTCGAGCTCGCCAACATGCACTACGTCCGCCAGGGCGACCCGAAGGGCCTCGGCCACGCCGTCTCGGTCGCCGAGCAGCACGTCGCCGGCCAGCCCTTCGCGGTCCTGCTCGGTGACGACCTGATCGACCCGCGCGACCCGCTGCTCGCGCGCATGATCGAGGTCCAGCAGGAGCTCGGCGGCTCGGTCGTCGCCCTCATGGAGGTCGACCCCTCCCAGATCCACCTGTACGGCTGCGCCGCCGTCAAGGCGAACGGCTTCGGCGAGGACGTCTTCCAGGTGACCGACCTGGTCGAGAAGCCCGAGACCGACGAGGCCCCGTCGAACTACGCCGTCATCGGCCGCTACGTCCTCGACCCGCTGGTCTTCGACGTGCTGCGCGAGACCCCGCCCGGCCGCGGCGGCGAGATCCAGCTCACCGACGCCCTGCGCGAGCTGACCACCCGCGAGGCGGCGGCCGGCGGCCAGGTGCACGGCGTGCTCTTCAAGGGCCGCCGCTACGACACCGGTGACCGCGCGGACTACCTGCGCGCTATCGTCCGTCTGGCCGCCGAGCGCGAGGACCTGGGCCCGGAGTTCCGCTCCTGGCTGCGTGAGTTCGTCGCCGCCGAGCTGCAGGACTGACACGACGACAGAGAGCGAGCCGCCGATGACCGGGTCCACGGAGCACAGCAACAGCCCCGCCGCAGCCTGCTGCGAGGGGTCCGCGGACCAGGCGCCGGCGGCTCGCCGCCTCTGGACGGTCGACGAGCACCTCGCCGACGTGCTGGCCGCGGTCGGCCCGCTGCCCGCCATCGAGCTCCGACTGCTCGACGCCCAGGGCTGCCGGCTCGCCGAGGACGTCGTCGCCGGCGGCGACCTGCCGCCCTTCGACAACAGCTCGATGGACGGCTACGCGCTGCGCACCGCCGACACCGACGGCGCCACCGACACCTACCCGTCGGTGCTCTCGGTGGTCGGCGACATCGCGGCCGGCGCCGGTGACCTGCCCCGGGTCGGGCCCGGCCAGGCCGCCCGGATCATGACCGGCGCCCCCGTCCCGCCCGGCGCCGAGGCCGTCGCCCCGGTCGAGTGGACCGACGGCGGCAGCGGCACCGGCCAGGCCGCCGACGCGATGACCGCCCCCGTCCAGGACGAGGAGGTCCGCGTCCTGCGCCCGGTCGCCGAGGGCGCCCACATCCGTCGCCGCGGCAGCGACGTCGCGGCCGGCGCCACGGTCCTGGAGGCCGGCACCCGCCTCGGACCTACCCAGCTCGGCCTGCTCGCCGCGATCGGCCGGGCCACCGTCAAGGCCCGCCCGCGCCCCCGGGTCGTGGTGCTGTCCACCGGCAGCGAACTGGTCCAGCCCGGCGAGCCGGTCGGACCGGGCCAGATCTCCGACTCCAACAGCTTCACCCTCACCGCGGCCGCCCAGGAGGCCGGCGCCATCGCCTACCGGGTCGGCGGGGTGCCGGACGACGCCGCCCGGCTGCGCGCCGTCCTGGAGGACCAGCTCGGCCGGGCCGACCTGATCGTCACCAGCGGCGGGGTCAGCGTCGGCGCGTACGACGTGGTCAAGGAGGTCTTCGAGTCCTACGGGGGCGGGGCCCGCGGCGGAGCCGCTGGTGTCGAGTTTCGGCGGCTGCGGATGCAGCCCGGCAAGCCGCAGGGCTTCGGCCGGATCGGCGGCGCGGACGGCGTGCCGCTGCTCGCCCTGCCCGGCAACCCGGTGAGCGCCTACATCTCCTTCGAGCTCTTCGTCCGCCCCGTCATCCGCACCATGCTCGGCGCCGCCGACGTCCACCGCCCAGTGGTCCGCGCGGTCTGCCCGGCGGCGCTGCGCTCGCCGGCCGGGCGCCGGCAGTTCCTGCGCGGGCGCTACTCGGCGGCCGACGGCACGGTCGAGCCGGTGGGCGGCGCCGAGTCCCACCTGGTCGGCGCGCTGGCCCGGGCCGACTGCCTGATCACCGTCCCCGAGTCCGTCACCGAGCTGCCCGCCGGCAGCGAGGTCGACGTGGTCCTGCTCGGGGGCTGAGCCCTGCACCCGTCCGGGCCCGGGGGAGGGGTACGGTAGCGCGGTATTCGACCTGCGCGCCCCTGGAGCCACCCGTGACCACCTCTCCCCCCGGCGACCGCCTCACCCACGTCGACGACCAGGGCGCGGCCCGGATGGTCGACGTCTCCGAGAAGGCCACCACCGCGCGCACCGCCGTCGCGGCCGGCCGGGTCAAGGTCTCCCCGAAGGTGGTCGAGCTGCTGCGCGGCGAGGGCGTGCCCAAGGGCGACGCGCTCGCGGTGGCCCGGATCGCCGGGATCATGGGGGCCAAGAAGACCCCCGACCTCGTCCCGCTCTGCCACCCGATCGCCGTCTCCGGCGTCAAGGTCGACCTCACGGTCGCCGACGACGCGGTGGAGATCACCGCCACCGTGAAGACCGCCGACCGCACCGGCGTCGAGATGGAGGCGCTGACCGCCGTCGCGGTGGCCGGCCTGACCGTCATCGACATGGTCAAGGCGGTGGACAAGGGCGCCACCATCGAGTCCGTCCGGGTGCTCAGCAAGACCGGCGGCAAGAGCGGCGACTGGTTCGCGGCGGAGGTGGAAGCGTGAAGGCGCTCGCCGTGACGGTGTCCAACCGGGCCTCGGCCGGGGTGTACGAGGACAAGGGCGGCCCGCTGCTGGTGGCCGGCCTGACCGCGATGGGCTTCACCGCCGACGGCCCCCGGGTCGTCCCGGACGGCGAACCGGTGGAGGCCGCCCTGCGCGAGGCCGTCGCCGCGGGCTACGACGTGGTCCTCACCACCGGCGGCACCGGCATCTCGCCGATGGACCTCACCCCCGAGATGACCGCCCGGGTGATCGACCGCCAGATCCCCGGCATCGCCGAGGCCATCCGCGCCCACGGTCGCGCGAAGGTCCCGACCTCGGCGCTCTCCCGCGGGCTGGCCGGCCTGGCCGGGCGCACCCTGATCGTCAATCTGCCGGGTTCGACCGGCGGTGTGAAGGACGGCCTGGCCGTCCTCGAACCGCTGCTCGCCCACGCCGTCGACCAGCTCGGCGGCGGGGACCACCCCCGGCCCGACGCACCGGCCTCCGGGAGAGCGCACTGAACGCCGGCTGGCCGGTGGAGCTCCAGGAGGGGGAGGTCGTGCTGCGCCCGATCCGGGCCCGCGACCAGCGTGAGTGGCAGGAGGTCAGCCGGCGCAACCGGGACTGGCTGCGCCGCTGGGAGGCCACCGTGCCGCCCGGACCGGCCGGGCAGGCCGCGGGCCCCCGCCCGACGTACCGGCAGATGGTCCGCTTCCTGCGCGGCGAGGCCTCGGCCGGGCGGATGCTGCCCTTCGTGGTGCTCTACAAGGGCCAGTTGGTCGGTCAGCTGACCGTCGGCGGCATCACCTGGGGGTCGATGTGCTCGGCGAACGTCGGGTACTGGATCGACGAGGCGGTGGCCGGGCGGGGCATCATGCCGACCGCCGTGGCGCTTTCGGTCGAGCACTGTTTCCGGACCCTCGGACTGCACCGGATCGAGGTCTGCATCCGGCCGGAGAACGGCCCGAGCCGGCGGGTGGTGGAAAAGCTCGGCTTCCGCTCGGAGGGAATCCGTCCGCGCTATCTCCACATCGACGGCGACTGGCGGGACCACCTGGTGTACGCGCTCACCGCCGAGGAGGTTCCGGAGGGGATGCTGGAACGCTGGCGGGCGCTCAGTTCCGGCCGCGAGCCAGGTAATTGAATATATGTTCGAATCAAATATCGATATGGCATCGTCGTGGCGACGGACAGGCACAAATACCGGCAAAATAGTCGGAGAATCAGCTTGATCACACGACACGCCGTGCCAAATTGCTGCCAGGTCTTCCCGGCGCCCGTACGGTGTGAATCGTGAGCAGTAGCGGCCTTATCTACGCCGTCATCGTAGGGGCCTGGGCCGCCTATCTGGTGCCGATGTGGCTCCGCAGGCAGGACGAACTCAACGAGGCGCGCCCGACGGAACGCTTCAGCACCGCCATCCGCCTGCTGGCCGGGCGTTCGGCGCTGGAGCGGCGGGCAGCCCGGGCCCTGGGCGACGAACCGCGTGACGACGAGCAGAGTGACGACGGCCCTCCCGGACGGGACGGGGCCGCCTTCGGCGACCCCGCGGCCGCCGGCGACCCGGTGGGGCCGGACGGCCCCGGCGCGGAGCCCCTGGCGGAGTCCGTCCCGGAGCCCGTGATGGAGCCCGCGCCCGAGCGGGCGGTCCGCGGCGACGGGCGCCCCGCCGGGGCGTCCCGGGGCGGGGTGGAGCGCCGGGCGCGGCTGCTGGCCCGCCGGCGCCGCATGGTCACCGTCCTCTTCCTGGCCTTCGCGCTCGGCGCGGTGGTCGCGGCGGTGGCCGGACTGGCCTTCCTCTGGGTCCCGGCGGTGCCGGCGGTCCTCCTCACCCTCTACATCGGCCACCTGCGCAAGCTGGAGCGCCAGCGGTACGAGGTGAAGCTCGACCGGACCCGGGCCGCCCAGGCGGCCGAGCGGCTGCGCCAGCGGGAGCAGCAGCGCACCGAGGCCCGCGCGGCCGAGCGGGCCGCCGCACCGGCCCCGGCCGCCCCGGCGCAGGCCCCGGAGCGGGTCCCGGCGGCCGACGGCGCCGAGGCGCGGCCCGGGCGCCGTCCGCACCTGCGGCTGGCCGTCGACCCCGAGGAGGGGGCCGGGTCCGTGCCGTCCGCCTCGGCGGTGGCGGAGGCGACCGAGCACGAGGAGTGGGTCGACGGCATGCGCGAGCGCGGTGCGGCCGGCCCGGACTCCTGGGAACCGGTGCCCGTTCCGCTGCCGACCTACGTGACCGCGCCGGTCGCCCCCCGGGTCTCCCGCGGCCTCGACCTGTCGGCCCCCGGCACCTGGACCGCCGGCCGCCCGGCCGAGTCCCGCAGCACCCCGCTCTTCGACCAGTACGCCGAGCCGCCGGCCGCCGAGAGCCGGCCCCGCGCGGCCAACGAGTGACCCCCTCCGGCCCCCGACCAGCACCGGGTCCCGGGGGGTGGTCACAGACCCCCTCCGAAAGGTGCTAGAGTTTCTTCTCGTTGGGGCTGTGGCGCAGTCCGGTAGCGCACCTCGTTCGCATCGAGGGGGTCAGGGGTTCGAATCCCCTCAGCTCCACCCAACAAGGGCCCCGCCCGGTCGAGAGACCGGGCGGGGCTTCTGCGTTGTGGCGGCAACCCGGCCGGAGGGGGCGGGAGTTGGCCGTGTGACGAGCGTCACGCCGGGGGTGGCAGGTGCTCTGACGGTCAGTCGCGGACGACCACCACCGGGCAGGGGGCGTGGTGGAGGCAGTACTGGGCGACGGTGCCGAGCGGGGCCTCGGGCGGGGTGGAGCGGCCACGGTTGCCGAGCACCAGCAGGGCGGCCCCGGTCGCGGCGGCGACCAGGCAGGGGCCCGGCGGGCCGGCCTTGAGGCGGCGGCGGACCGGGAGCGGGCAGCGGGCCAGGGTCTCGTCCAGGATCTCGGCGGCGCGGCGTTCGGGGCCGAAGCCGTCCAGGACGGGCGGGACGAGGCCGTACGGGCCGTCGAGGCCGGGGAACTCCCAGACGGCCACCGCCTCCAGCGGGCCGCCGGTGAGGGCGGCCAGGCGGCTCGCCCAGCGCAGCGCGGCGTGAGAGGGCGGCGAGCCGTCCACGCCGACCACGATCCTGCCGTCGGGCTGCCGGGGCATGGTTCGAGGGTAGGCCGGTGGGCGCCGGACGGAAACGGCTGAGGGCCGGCCGGAGGTGGTCCGGCCGGCCCTCGATCCGGGCACGGGGTGGGTCAGGGGCGGTCGGAGCCGGCGTAGGGGCCGGGCTGGGGGGCGCCGGACTGGGGCGGGACGGCGCCGTAGCGGGCCGGACGGCGGCCGTGCGGGTGCCGGGTCAGGTTGTAGCCCAGGACGCCCGCCAGGGCGGCCAGGAAGCCGCCGCCGATGGTCCAGTACCAGCGGCTGTTCCAGCCGGAGAACCAGCCGGTGTACCAGTGCTCCTCGGGCTCGACCGGGGCGGCCGCCTTGGCGGTGCTCGCGCCGCCGCCCGTCGGCGGGACCAGCGGGGCCTTGAGCTCGCCGCCCTCCGGCTGGGCGTTGTCCGCGTCGCCCTTGGCGGTGACGTGCAGCTGGACGGAGGTGGCGAGGCCGAGGTCCGGCTGCGGGACGTCGCTGACCGACAGCTTCACGTAGTAGGTGCCGGGCAGCGGGTCGCCGGACCACGGCTCGGCCCAGGAGCGGACCTCGCGCAGGGTGCAGCTCAGCGCCAGCGAGGCGGTGTTCTGGTCGCCGGTGGCGTTCTGGGTGCCGGCGGTGCAGGACTGGCGGCGGCGCAGGCCGTCGAAGACCTCCACGGACCAGGTCTGCGGGCCGTGCCGGTCGGTCGCGGGGGCCAGGTTGACGGTCAGGCCGATCGTCGGGGTCTGGCCCTCGGAGGCGCCGAACGCCCAGTACAGGTAGTCGCCGGTGGAGGCGGCGACGTTGGCGTCCTGGCCGGGGGAGAGGTTGACCGCCGTCAGGAAGGACGTGCCGGCCTTGGTGGCCGGGGCCGGCGCGCCGCCGGCGCTCGCCGAGGGGGTCGGCGAGGCGGCCGAGGCGGCCGGGGCTCCCAGCGCGAGGGCGGGCAGCAGGGCGAGGGCGGCGAGGGTGCCGCGAGGACTCGTACGCATCGTCAGTTCTCCCGCCAGACAGCGATCCGCCAGCGCGCGATCCAGCCGAACAGCAGGCCGAACACCAGGCCGGCCAGGGTGAGGGTGAGCAGCAGGATCCAGCCGCGGCCGAGGCCCATCGCGGCGCCCTCGGGGGCGGGCGAGGCGGAGGCCAGGTCGACGGTCAGCTCGATCGGCAGGCCGGGGTCGGCCTGCACGCCGGCCTGCGGGGCCAGCGAGTTGCTGACGACCAGGCAGACGGTGGTCTCCGGCTTGGCGCTCGGTGCGGAGCTCGGGCTCTTGGCGACGTAGCCCTTGGAGTCGTCGGTGGACCAGCGCAGACCGGTGGAGATCAGGTCGGTGCGGCCGCTGCCGGCGTCGGTGCCGCGGACCAGTTCCTGGCCGGTGGCGCTGGTGGCCTGGAGCAGGACGCCGTAGTCCCGGGCGACCGCGCGGTCGAGCGCGACGCTGACCGAGGCGCGCAGCTCCTGGCCGGACTTGACCGGGACCTTGTAGACGCGGTGCTCGGAGAACTTCTCGCGGTCGCTGTAGACGCCCGGGGCGAGCACCGGGGCGTTCTCGCACTTGTCGGTGCCCGCGGTCTTGACCGGGGTGACGGTGTACGTGTCGTTGGAGCGGTCGACCAGCTGCTTCACCTTGTCGGTGAGCTGCTCCTGGGTGCGCACGTCGGTGTAGGTGCCGCCGGTCGCGTTGGCGATGCAGGTGAGCTGCTGGCGGGTCTTGTCGTCGTGGGCCAGGCCGAGCGTGTCGACGACCAGGTGGATGCCCTGGGAGGCGAGTTCGCGGGCGACGTCGCACGGGTCGGGCGGGGTGCAGGTGTCCTCGCCGTCGGTGATCAGCACCACCCGGCGGGTGGTCTCGCCCTTGCCGAGGTCCTGGGCCGCGCCGCGCAGGGCCAGGCCGATCGGGGTCCAGCCGGTGGGCCGCAGGGTGGCGACCGCGGTCTTGGCCTCGACCTTGTTGGTCTTGCCGACCGGGAAGAGCTGCTTGGTGTCCTGGCAGCCCTGGTTCTTGTCGTTGCCGGGGTAGTTCGCGCCCAGGGTGCGGATGCCGAACTCGGTCTCCGCGGGCAGCGCGTCGATCACGTCGTTCAGCGACTGCTGGGCCACCGAGATCCGGCTCTTGCCCTGGATGTCCCGCTCGTTCATGGAGCCGCTGACGTCCAGGACGAGATCGACCCGGGGGGCCTCCTTGGGCGCGGCGGAGCCTGCTGATGGTTCGTCGGCGTGGGCGGGCAGGCCGAGGAGCAGCGAGGCGCCCGTTATCGCCAGGGCGGCCAGCAGGCCGCCGAGCCTGGTGTGTGGTCGTCGTCCGGTAGTCACGCGGCAGATCCTAGGGATCATCAGTTCGCCATGGCCAACGAGTGGGAGGCCGGTCCGGCGCTTGGCCCGGCGGCCGGACGATCCGGCAATACCGGACACACCGTGGCGAAGAGTCAATCCCTATGGATAGTGCTCGTTAGGGTGACGAATCGGGGCACGGGCGTCGGCGTCCGGACCCGGCCGGCATGTCCGATTCGTTGGAAGGACCCGCAGTGAGCAACCTCTTCGCGATCGCCTACCCGGACCTCGCCACCGCGCAGGCGGTGCGCAAGGAAGCGATCGGCCTGCAGAAGCAGAAGCTGATCGAACTGGAGGACGTGGTCGTCGTGGAGCGCCGCGACGACGGAAAGATCAAGCTGCACCAGCAGGTCAGCACCACCGGCGCGGGTGCCGCCAGCGGCGCGCTGTGGGGCGGTGTCATCGGGCTGCTGTTCTTCATGCCGTTCCTCGGCGCGGCCGTCGGCGGGGCGACCGGGGCCGCGGTCGGCGCCGCCACCGACATCGGGGTGGACGACAACTTCATGCGCGAGGTCGGCGAGCACCTTCAGCCCGGCACCGCCGCGGTCTTCCTGCTGGTGCGCAAGGCCACCGCCGACAAGGTCGTGCCCGCGCTGGCCCGCTACGGCGGCCAGATCATCCAGACCTCGTTGTCGGCCGCCGCCGAGGCCGAGCTGAAGGCCACCGTCGAGGCGGCCCGCACGCACGACGCGCCGGCCTCCGCCTGACCCTGCGACCAGCCGCTCAGGTCGGGGCGGACCGGCCCTGCGGTTCGCCCCGGCCGGCATCCCCGCCCGGGCAAACCCGCGACCCCCAGGACGGTCCGTGGCGACACCCTCCGCCGAGACGAGAACCGCCGCCCGGCCGACCCGGCCGGTGCCGACCCGGCGCACCACCGAGCTCGTGCTGGTGCTGGTCGCCGTGCTGATCGCCGTCCTCGGCTACGCCGGGGTCGGCGTCGAGCTGGACGGCGAGGTCCCGGCCGACGCGGCCGAGTACGGCGTCGCGCTGGGGGTGCTCGCCCTGCTGGCGCACGCCGTCGTCCGGTGGCGGGCCCGGTACGCGGACCCGCTGCCGCTGCCGATCGCGGTGCTGCTGAACGGGATCGGGCTGGTGGTGATCTACCGGCTGGACCGGGCCGCCCCGGGCCCCGGGGCGGCCGCCACCCAGCTGTTGTGGTCCGCCCTCGGGGTGGGGCTGTTCTGCGCGGTGCTGGTGCTGCTGCGCGACCACCGGCGGCTCCAGCGGTACGCCTACCTCGGGGCGCTGGCGGCGCTGGTCCTGCTGGTGCTGCCGATCTTCTTCCCACCGGTGTACGGCTCGCGGATCTGGATCACCCTGGGGCCGCTCTCCTTCCAGCCGGGGGAGTTCGCCAAGATCCTGCTGGCCGTCTTCTTCGCCGCCTACCTGGCGGTGCACCGGGACGCGCTGGCGCTCACCGGCCGCCGGGTCCGGCGCTGGCAGCTGCCGCGCGGGCGGGTGCTCGGGCCGGTGCTGCTGATCTGGGCCGCGTTCGTCGGCGTCCTGGTGCTGGAGACTGACCTCGGCACCTCGCTGCTGTTCTTCGGGCTGTTCGTGGTGATGCTGTACGTGGCCACCGCACGCACCGGGTGGATCGCGATCGGGCTGCTGCTGGCGGCGGTCGGGGCGGTGACGGTGGGCTGGCTCTCGCCGCACGTGCACAGCCGGGTGCACGACTGGCTGGACCCGCTCGGCTCGATCGCCGCCGGCCGGGGCGCCAACCAGATCGCCCAGTCGCTGTTCGCCTTCGCCTGGGGCGGGGAGCTGGGCGCCGGGCTGGGCAACGGGCACTCGGTGCTGATCGGCTTCGCCGCCAAGTCGGACTTCATCCTCGCCACCATCGGCGAGGAGCTGGGGCTGACCGGGCTGATCGCGGTGTTCCTGCTGTACGCGCTGCTGGTGTCCCGGGGGATCCGGACGGGCATCGCGCTGCGCGACCCGTTCGGGCGGCTGCTGGCGATCGGGCTGGCCGCGCTGGTCGGCCTCCAGGTGTTCGTGGTGGCCGGCGGGGTGCTCGACCTGATCCCGCTGACCGGGATGACGCTGCCGTTCGTCGCCCAGGGCGGCTCCTCCGTGGTGACCAACTGGATCATCGTGGCGCTGCTGGTGCGGATGAGTGACAGCGCGCGGCGCCGGCCGGCGGGGGAGGCGTGATGGCGCGGCCGCGCACGTCGGGGAACGGGCCGCAGGGGCTGCCGGGGATCTCGGTCACCGGCCGCCGGGCGGGCACCTTCTGCCTGCTGCTGATCGCGGCGCTGTGCGTGCAGGCCACCCGGGTGCAGGTGTTCGAGGCGAGGGAGCTCGACCACAACACGGCCAACCAGCGGCCCGTCATCGAGCGCTACGCGCGGCCGCGCGGCAACATCCTGGTCGGCGCGGACACCGTGACCGGCTCGGCGCCCACCGGCGGGCGCTACGACTACAAGCGGACCTACGCCGACGGCCCGCTGTACGCGGCCGTCACCGGCTACTCCTCCCAGGCGTACGGCAACACCCAGCTGGAGGGGACCGAGGACGAGCTGCTGACCGGCACCGATCCCCGGCTGGCCGACTTCGCGCTCCGGGACGCCGTCGCCCGGAAGCAGAACCCCGGCGGGGACGTCCACACCACCCTGGACCGGGCCGCCCAGGAGGCCGCGATGCGCGGGCTCGGCGGCCAGCAGGGCGCGGTCGCCGCGATCGAGCCGGCCACCGGCCGGATCCTGGCGCTGGCCAGCACGCCGTCCTACGACCCGGGGAGCTTCGCCGGCTCCTCCGGGGCCGACCAGGCGGCCTGGAACCGGCTCCAGGCCGACCCGGACCAGCCGATGCTCAACCGGGCGCTGCGCCAGACCTACCCGCCGGGCTCGACCTTCAAGGTGGTCACCGCGGCGGCCGCGCTCTCCGCCGGGGTGGTCACCGACGTCGACGCGCCCACCACCGCGCCCTACCCGTACGTGCTGCCCGGGATGACCACCCCGCTGGTCAACGACACCACGGCCTGCGACCGGCCCGGGCTGTCGCTGGACGCCGCGATGGTGCACAGCTGCAACAGCGTCCTCGGCCACCTCGGGGTGCGGACCGGGCTGGCCGGGATGGCCGCGACGGCCGCGGACTTCGGCTTCAACGACGCCCGGCTGGACATGCCGGTGCGCCCGGCCCGGTCGAACTTCGACACCCGGATGGACCAGGCGCAGCTGGCGCTCTCCTCGATCGGGCAGTTCGACACGGCGGCCACCCCGCTGGTGATGGCGATGGTCGCGGCCGGGGTCGCCAACAACGGCACGGTGATGCGTCCGCAGCTGGTGGACCGGCTGACGCGGAGCGACGGCACGGTGGTGCGGCAGCTGAAGCCCGCCGTGTACCGGCGGGCGGTGTCGCCGGAGGTGGCCGGGCAGCTGCAACGGCTGATGACCGACGTGGTGGAGAAGGGGACCGGCGGCAGCGCCCGGATCGCCGGGGCGGTGGTCGGCGGGAAGACCGGCACCGCCCAGCACGGGGTGGACAACAGCGGGACGCCGTACGCCTGGTTCGTCTCCTGGGCGAAGCCGGCCGGTTCGGACGCGGTGCCGCCGGTGGCGGTGGCCGTGGTGGTCGCGGACAGTGCCGCCACGGACGTCACGGGGGGCGCGCTGGCCGCGCCGATCGCCCGCTCGGTGATGCGGGCGGTGCTCGGTCGCTGACCCCGGCAGCACCGCTGAGCTGGGGCTTTAGCTGCTCGGCGGTCGAACTGCCGGTTGCGAAGTGTCCGGTTTGTACAGGCATATGCGCCGATTCGTACAATGCGCGCATCAAGACTGTTCGTTTGCGACACTGGTGCCTTCGCGCGGTACTGTCCCATGTTTGTTCGGTTGGTCCCTGATCGCACCCCATGAATCAGAGGTGACCGGCCGCTAGGACACCCTCCATCGCCTAGAAGGACCCCCGCTTTGGCCAGCAACACCCTCGGCGCGCGTCTGCTGCGACGCAAGCCCGTCTCGACACTGATCGCCGAGAGCGAGGGCCACGACGCCCTGCCCGCCGGCGCGCCCGAGGAGGGCGGCCGCTCCGGCATCCACCTGCGTCGCTCGATCGGCCTCTGGCAGCTGTCCTCGATCGGCATCGGCGCCACCATCGGCACCGGTATCTTCTTCGTGCTCAGCACCGCGGTGCCCTCGGCCGGTCCGGCCGTCATCCTGTCCTTCGTGATCGCCGCGATCACCGCCGGACTCACCGCGCTCTGCTACGCCGAGATGGCCTCCGCGATCCCGGTCTCCGGCTCCTCGTACTCCTACGCCTACGCCACCCTCGGCGAGGGCGTGGCGTTCGGCGTCGGCATCTGCCTGCTCATGGAGTACGGCGTCTCCGCCTCCGCGATCGCGGTCAGCTGGGCCGAGTACCTGAACAAGTTCTTCGACCTGGCCTTCGGGTTCAAGATCCCCGAGCAGCTCTCCGGCGCCCCCGGCGACGGCCACTGGTTCAACCTGCCGGCGCTGCTGCTGGTCGCCATGATCTGCATCCTGCTGGTCCGCGGCGTCAGCGAGTCCGCCAAGGTCAACGCGGCCATGGTCGCGATCAAGATCCTGATCCTGATCCTGTTCGTCGGCGTCGCGCTCACCGGCTTCCACTCCGGCAACCTGACCCCGTTCATGCCGCTCGGCATCGGCGGCGTGCAGATGGCGGCGTCCAGCATCTTCTTCTCGTTCATCGGCCTGGACGCCGTGTCCACCGCCGGTGAGGAGGTCAAGAACCCGCGCCGCACCATGCCGATGGCGATCATCATCTCGCTGGTCGTGGTGACCCTGCTCTACATCCTGGTCGCGCTGGCCGGCATCGGTGCCCAGCCGTGGGAGAAGTTCGACGGCCAGGAGGCCGGGCTCGCCCAGATCCTCCAGGACATCACCGGCCAGAGCTGGCCCGCGATGATCTTCGCGGTCGGCGCGATCATCTCGATCTTCAGCGTCACCCTCGTGGTGATCTACGGCCAGACCCGCATCCTGTACTCGATGGGCCGCGACGGCATGCTGCCCAAGCGCTTCGCCGAGCTCTCGCCGCGCACCGGCACCCCGGTCTGGAACACCATCGTGGTCGGCCTCGGCGTGGGCGCGCTGGCCGCGTTCGTGCCGCTGGACGTCCTGGCCGACATCACCAGCCTTGGCACCCTGATCGCCTTCTCGGTGGTCTCGATCGGCGTGATCGTCCTGCGCCGCACCCAGCCCGACCTGCCGCGCGGCTTCAAGGTCCCCGGCTACCCGGTGGTGCCGCTGCTGAGCATCGGCTTCTGCGCCTACCTGATCAAGGGCCTGCACGCCGACACCTTCGAGGCCGGGGCGGTCGCCCTCGCCGTCGCCGTGATCGTCTACTTCGGCTACAGCATCAAGCACTCCAAGCTGGAGCAGCAGCAGACGGAGCAGCCGGCCGAGTCGACGGATGCCCCCGTCGACAGCCGGACCAGCTGAGCCGGACGGGATTTCCGGACATGAGGGGCCGCCGATCGGTACGACACTCGGCGGCCCCTTTCGTGCCACCTCACCCACCGTGCCGTACGCCATGGCGACAGGGCGCCGCCGCCACCCATAACCTTCCACCATGGTGAGCACCCGCACGTCCGGCTTCTCCCGCCCGCGCGGCCGCTTCACCGGCCGTTCCGGCACGCCGGCCCCCCAGACCGCCGCCGGACCGCCGCCCGGATCGGGGCGGGCGCCCCGCGGCTTCTCCAGCAGACCGTTCCCCCGCCAGCGTGGCGAGAGCACCTTTCCGCCCACGCCCGATCGGCTGAATCCCGCCCACCTCGCCACGCTCCGCAGCGTCCACCTGCTCGGCTGCCTGATCGCGGCCGGCTGGGCCGCCGCCTTCCCGCTCGTCTCCGACCTGCCCAACCAGCGCCTCTGGGGCCTCGTCGCGGCCCCCTCCTACGCCCTGGCCGGGCTGCTCTGCCTGACCCTGCCGCGCCGCTTCGCGGCCCGCGCCGCCGCCGCCGTCGCCCTGCTCGGGGCCGTCCTGGTGCCGCTCGCGCTCCTCGCCGTCCACGGCCGCCACCAGTCCGAGGTGATGGTGGTCGAACGCTCGGCGCACCTGCTGCTCACCACCGGCAGCCCGTACCTGCCGCACCCGGTGGTGGTCACCGACTACAACCCGTACCTGCCGGCGATGACCCTGTTCGGGATGCCGCGCCAGCTGCTCGGCGACGGGACCGCGTTCACCCGGGTCGCCGGGGACGCCCGGATCTGGTTCGCCCTCACCTTCCTCGCCTGCCTGCTGGCCAGCTGGCGGCTGCTGCGGCCCTCCCGGGACCGCGCGCCGCTGCTGCCGCTGGCCGTGCTCACCGCCTCGCCGCTGATAGCGCTGGCCCTGGCGGTCGGCGGCGTCGACCTGCCGCTGATCGGCGTCTGCTGCCTGGCCATGGCGCTCGCCGAACGGGACCGCACCGTCGGCGCCGGGCTGGTGCTGGCGCTCGCCTGCACCCTCAAGTGGACCGCCTGGCCCGCCCTGCCGGTGGCCGTGCTGCTGCTCTGGCGGCTGTACGGGCGGCGCCCGGCCGCCCGGACCGCGCTGATCGCGCTCGGGGCCGGCCTGGCCGTGATCCTGCCCTCCGCGCTGACCCGGGCGGACGCGCTGCGCGAACAGGTGGTGCGCTTCCCGCTCGGGCTCACCGCGATCCGCACCCCGGCCGGCAGCCCGCTGCCCGGCAAGGTGCTGGCCGGCTTCGGGCCGACCGGGCACTCCGTCTCGCTGGCGCTGATGACCACCGGCGGGATCGGGGTGGCGATCTGGCTGCTGGCCCGGCCGCCGGTGTCCGCGATCGCCGCCGCCGACCTGCTGGCCGCCGGGCTGACGATCGCCTTCATGCTGGCCCCGGCCGGGCGGTTCGGGTACCTGGCGCTGCCGGTGGTCCTGGTGATCTGGCCGCGGCTGGCGGCCCGGCGGTGGAGCAGCAAGCGCCCGGCCCCGCCGCACCTGCGGCCGGAACGGCCGGAGCCCGCCCTGCCCCTGAACTGATCGGAGGCCGAGCGGGCACGTTACTCGCCCGCTCGCCTCCGGGCGGGGCGGGGCGGGCCGGATCAGCGGTTGCCGAAGGCCTTGAGGAGGGAGGCGACGGCCGGGCCGGCCGCGTCCACGCCGTGGCCGCCGCCCTGGACCTCGGCGGCCACCGCGATGTTGCCGCGGTAGGCGGTGAACCAGCTGTTGGTGACGGCCATGCCGGCGACCTCGGCGGAGCCGGTCTTGGCGCCCGCGTTGTCGGTGATGCCGGCCATCACGTCCTTGGCGGTACCGCCCTGGGCGGTGGCCGCCATCATGCCGCGGAGCTTGCCGACCGCGTCGGCGGACAGGTTGCGGGCGGCCTTCTGCTGCGGCAGCTCGGCGACCAGGACCGGCTGCTTGAACTCGCCGCTCTGCACCGTCGCGGTGATCGAGGCGATGGCCAGCGGGTTCATCTGAACCTTGCCCTGGCCGATGTAGTTCATCGCCTGCTCGTCCTTGTTGCCGCCCGGGGACGGCACCTTGCCGTCGACGTTCGGCAGGCCGGTCTTCCACTCCAGCCCGATGCCGAAGACGTCCTTGGCGGTGGCGGACAGCGAGTCGGGCTTCAGGCTGGCCAGGCCCTGGTTGATGAAGGCCGTGTTGCAGGACATCTTGAAGTCGTCCTGGAGCGTGTTGTTCGGGAAGGCGCCCGGGAAGGAGTTCGGGATCGCCTGGGCGTTGCCGCTCTTCTCCGGGCAGGCCACCACGGTGTCCGGGTTGACCCCGGCCTCCAGCAGCGCCGCCGAGCTGACGATCTTCATCGTCGAGCCGGGGGCGAGCATGCCGACGAAGGCCCGGTTCTGGCCGGTCGCGGGCCCGTTGGCGAAGGCCAGCACCTGGCCGGTGCTCGGTTCGATCGCCACGATCGAACCGGACTTGCCGCCCAGGTCGGTCATCGCCTTCTCGGCGGCGGCCTGGATCGCGTTGTCGATCGTCGTCTTGAACGGCTTGGCGGGCTTCGGCTCGACGATCGTGAACAGCTTGTCGGTGGTCTTGCTGGCCGGGTCGGTGATCACCACCGCGCTGCCCGCGTCCTGGTCCTTGTTCGGGTCCGGCGGCAGCAGCTTGTGGGCGTTGTCCTGGAGGGCGGTGAGCAGCGTCGGGGTGATCGAGGCGCCCTGCAGCGGCTTGCCGTTGCGGTCCGTCACGATGGACGAGGTGGAGAAGACCTGCTGGGTGGCGATCGTCTCGTTGCCGTTCAGGTGCGGGTGGAGCACCGTCGGCGCCCAGTGCACGGCCGGGGTGTTGTCGCTCATCTTCACGACGCTCAGGAAGCCGTTGTAGTCCCAGACCCGGTTGGTGCCGGCGAACTCGGCGCGCGCCTTGAAGCCCATCAGCACGCCGGCCGGGCCGGCCGGGGCCGAGGGGGAGGCGGTGTCGGTGGCGCCCGGGGTGCCGGTCGCCGCGGGGGTGGCCGAGGCGCCGGCGGAGGGCTTGGCCGTCCCGGCCGGGCTCGGGGTGCCGGTGGCCGAGGCGAAGGCCTGCGGGGTGGCCGGACCGGCCGGGGTCAGGGTCAGCGCGCTCGGCTTCACCTGGTCCCGGAAGGCGGCCAGCGCGGTGGTCGCCGCCGCCGGGTCGTCGGTCAGCGCGGCCGCCTTGTCCAGGTCGCCCGCCGCCCAGGCCGCCAGGAAGTCCTTGGCGCCGCTCGCCGCCTGCTCGGCCGAAGGGGGTTCGGCGACCACCGTGCGGGGCTTCTTCTCGTCGGACTTCCCGGAGCCCGAGCCGCCCACCAGGCTGTACGCGCCGTAGCCGCCGCCCGCGAGCACGGCGACGGACACGCCGCTGATGATGCCGATCTTCGCGCCTCTGCGCATGGTGCTGCTCCCCCAAGGGTCTGGCGGCGGGGCGCAACCGGCAGGGGCCGGAAACGCGGTTCGGCCCCCAGCCTAGGCAGCCCTCATCGGTACGCCGACGAAACGCCCGCCAGTTGTGACGGATCTGGTACGTGTCGCGCACCGCATACGGACGATCGCCCGGTCCGGTGTTCCGGACCCCGGCCCGGTCAGATCCAGCTGTTGAACCACATCCGCTGCCGCCAGTCGCTCATCGGGATGGTCTGCCCGGTGAACAGCGGGAAGAAGAACAGGAAGTTCCACACGATCAGCAGGACCAGCAGGCCGGCCGCCGTGGAGCCGATGATCCGGCGTTCCCGGGAGACGCCCTGCGGCCCGATCAGGGCGCCGATCAGCATCGTCACCGCGAGCACCAGGAACGGCACGAAGACCACCGCGTAGAACAGGAAGATCGTCCGCTGCTGGTAGGCGAACCACGGCAGGTAGCCGGCCGCCAGGCCGCACAGCAGCGCGCCGGCCCGCCAGTCCCGCCGGACCGCCCAGCGCCACAGGCAGTACACCAGCGCCACCACGGCCGCCCACCACAGCAGCGGGGTGCCGATGCCCAGCACCTCGCGGGCGCACTCGACGGCGGTGCAGCCGTTCGCCCCCTGCTTGGGGGACTCGTAGTAGAAGGAGACCGGCCGACCCAGGACCAGCCAGCTCCACGGGTTCGACTGGTAGGTGTGCGGGTCGCTCAGGTGGGTGTGGAACTCGTAGACCGTCGAGTGGTAGTGCCACAGGGCGCGCAGCCCCTCGGGTATCCACGGGTAGTCGGTGGACCGGCCGACCGCCCAGTCGCGGCCCCAGCCGCCCTGGCCGGGCGCGTTGCTGCTGGCGAACCAGCCCCACCAGGAGGTCAGGTAGACGACCACCGAGAGCACGACGATCGAGACGAAGGCCGGCACCACGTCCCGCCGCAGCGCCGCCAGGTACGGGTTCGGCGCGCCGGCCAGGCGGCGGGCGCCGACGTCCCAGAGCACCGTCATGGTGCCGAAGGCCGCCGCCACGTACAGGCCGCTCCACTTGGTGGCGCAGGTCAGGCCGACGCAGACGCCGGCCGCGATCCGGTACGGGCGCCAGCCCAGGTTCACCCGCTGCGCGAGCTGCGCGTTCTCCACCCCGTCGAGCAGCCGGGCCAGCCGGGCCCGGGTGCGGTCGCGGTCCAGCAGCAGGAAGCCGAAGGCGGCGAGGATCCAGAACATCACCACCAGGTCCAGCAGCGCGGCGCGGCTGAGCACCAGGTGCAGGCCGTCCACCGAGAGCAGCAGGCCGGCCACGCAGCCCAGCAGGGTGGAGCGGAACAGCCGGCGGGCGATCCGGGCCACCATCAGCACCGACAGGGTGCCGAGCAGGGCAACCGCGAACCGCCAGCCGAAGGGGTTCATGCCGAACAGGACCTCGCCGAAGCCGATGATCCACTTGCCGACCGGCGGGTGAACCACGTACGAGGCCATCGCGCGGTAGGGGACCGGCTCGCCCGGCGTCATGATCTTCTCGTTGGCGCCGTCCGGCCAGTTGATCTCGTAGCCGCCGTGCCAGAGCGCGTAGGCGTCCTTGGCGTAGTAGGTCTCGTCGAAGATGATCGCGTGCGGCTGGCCGAGGTTGGTGAACCGGAGGATCCCGGCGAACAGCGCCACCGCCAGCGGGCCCAGCCAGCCCGCCCAGCGGCACAGGAACGTCCAGAGGCCGGCCGGCACGGATATGCCCAGGCGGGACAGCAGCGGCGACGGGGGCACCACCGCCGGCGTCACCCCGGGGCCGTCCGGCATCGGCGGCACCAGGCGGTCGGCGAGCGGGACCGTCGGCCGGGCGGTGTAGCCGAACCCGGCCAGCCGCTGCCGCCACCCGGTCGGGGCGTCCGCCGGCTCCGGTACGCGGGGCGCCGGGGCCTCCGCGGTCGGCAGATCGGCCAGGCCGAGGCCACCCTGCGCGGTGTGGTCTGTACCAGTGGGCGTGCGTGCCGCCGTGTCGCCGTTCATCCGCCACATCGTAGGGGCGCACCCCAGGCGTCGGACCGCTCCCTCCGAAGCTGCCCGAATCGTCACCAAAAGCCCCCGGCCGCCGGTTGCTGGAAGGATGGGGCCCGTGACAGGAGTACTCGTTCTCGCAGGCACCCCCATCGGCGACGTCTCGGACGCCCCGCCCCGGCTGCTCACCGAACTCGCCACCGCGGACGTCATCGCGGCCGAGGACACCCGGCGGCTGCGCCGGCTCACCCAGGCGCTCGGGGTGACCCCAGCCGGGCGGGTCGTCTCCTACTTCGAGGGCAACGAGGTCGGCCGCACGCCCGAACTGGTGGAGGCGCTGCTCGGCGGCGCCCGGGTGCTGCTGGTCACCGACGCCGGCATGCCCTCCGTCTCCGACCCCGGCTACCGGCTGGTCGCCGCGGCCGTCGCCGCCGACGTGAAGGTCACCGCGGTGCCCGGGCCGTCCGCGGTGCTCACCGCGCTCGCGCTCTCCGGGCTGCCGGTCGACCGCTTCACCTTCGAGGGCTTCCTGCCGCGCAAGACCGGCGACCGGGCCCGGCAGCTCGCCGGCATCGCCGCCGAGCCGCGCACCATGGTCTTCTTCGAGGCGCCGCACCGGATCGCCGAGGCGCTCGCCGCGATGGCCGAGGCCTTCGGCGCCGACCGGCCCGCCGCCGTCTGCCGCGAGCTCACCAAGACCTACGAGGAGGTCAAGCGCGGGCCGATCGGCGAACTGGCCGCCTGGGCCGCCGAGGGCGTCAAGGGCGAGATCACCGTCGTCGTCGCGGGCGCCCCGCCGGCCGCGCCGCAGGAGCTCACCCCCGCCGAACTGGCCCGGCTGGTGGCCGTCCGGGAGGAGGCCGGCGAGCGCCGCAAGGAGGCCATCGCGGCGGTCGCCGTGGAACTCTCGCTGCCCAAGCGGGAGGTGTTCGACGCGGTGGTCGCGGCGAAGAAGGAGGGCCTGGACGGGGGGCCGAAAAAGGGGTGAAATCCGGGGGTTGCGGGACCGGTGGGGACGCGTACCTTGGAGTGAAGGCCCCGGTAAACACCCGTTGAGCTGAAGCTTCGACCGCGGATTCCGCAGCGGATCCGGCCCTTCGTATAGGGCTCGCCAATCCGCGTCCAAGTCTTCACAAGCACGGCATCGGTCGGGGCGGTCCGGGCATTTCCTGGGAAGGAAAGACCCAGCCGGGCGAGCGCCCGGCGGGCGCTGGGAGACGACTATGAGCGACATCGTCGGTAACCCTCGCGGTGGCAACGCGCTGAGCGACCCCGGCCTGACCGGCCGGCCGCACACTCCCGTCGAGACCGTCCGGGAGGCCTACTCCTTCGCGTGCCTGAAGTGCGGGTACGCCTGGGAGCAGGCGTACGACATCGAGCACCACGTGGCCCGGGACGGGCACGTCGTGTTCGAGTACCACGCCAACGGCGTCCGGGTGCCGTCCCCGCTGCTCAAGCCGACCTGCCCGGGGTGTGGCGGACACACCGTCCGGATCATGCGCGAGGGCCGGGCGGCCGTCGCCGACCAGCCCTGGCAGCACGCGCCCGGCTACTCGGCCCACGCCGAGCCGGCCGGGGCGCCCCCGGTGCCGGAGCCCGCGGAGCCGCGCGGACGCTGGGCCCGGTTCTGGTCGCGGCTGCTGGGCTGACACCGGGAGCGCACGCCGGGGGCCGCTCCGTGAAACGCGGTCGAGGGCGGCCCCCGTACGCGACTAAGCTTGCCGACCATGGCGGCCACTGCAGACCACAGCACCACCGGGGCGACCACCCCCGCGTACTACGTTTCCACTCCGATCTACTACGTCAACGATCGCCCGCACCTGGGCCACGCGTACACCACCGTGGCGGGCGACGTCCTCACCCGCTGGCACCGCCAGCGCGGCGAGAAGGTGTGGTACCTGACCGGCACCGACGAGCACGGTCAGAAGATCCTGCGGACCGCCGAGGCCAACGGGGTCACCCCGCAGGAGTGGTGCGACAAGCTGGTCGAGGAGGCCTGGAAGCCGCTCTGGCAGCACCTGGAGATCGCCAACGACGACTTCATCCGCACCACCCAGGAGCGGCACACCGCCCGGGTGCAGGAGTTCGTCCAGGACCTGTTCGACAAGGGCGAGATCTACAAGGGCGGCTACTCCGGCCCGTACTGCGTCGGCTGCGAGGAGTACAAGCTCCCCGGCGAACTGCTCGACGGCGCCACCGAGGGCGAGAAGCTCTGCGCCGTGCACAAGCGCCCGGTCGAGTGGCTGGAGGAGGAGAACTACTTCTTCCGCCTCTCCGCGTACGGTCCGAAGCTGCTGGAGTTCTACGCCGCCAACCCGGACTTCATCCAGCCCGCCTCGGCCCGCAACGAGGTGCTGCGCTTCGTCGAGCAGGACCTCAAGGACCTCTCGATCTCCCGCTCCACCTTCAACTGGGGCGTACCGCTGCCCTGGGACGAGAAGCACGTCCTGTACGTGTGGGTCGACGCGCTGCAGAACTACATCACCGCGGCCGGCTACGGCAGCGACCCGGAGCGCTTCGCCGAGCTGTGGCCGGCCTCCGTCCACCTCGTCGGCAAGGACATCCTGCGGTTCCACGCCGTCATCTGGCCCGCCATGCTGATGGCCGCCGGGCTGCCGCTGCCCAAGCGGGTCGTCGCCAACGGCTGGCTGATGGTCGGCGGCGAGAAGATGTCGAAGTCCAACCTGACCGGCATCTCGCCCACCGACCTCACCTCGCACTTCGGCGTGGACGCGTACCGCTACTACTTCCTGCGGGCGATCCCGTTCGGCACCGACGGCTCGTTCTCCTGGGAGGACTTCACCGCCCGGTACACCTCCGAGCTCGCCAACGACTTCGGCAACCTGGCCTCCCGGGTCGCCGCGATGGTCGGCAAGTACTACGACGGCGTGCTGCCCGCCGCCACCGCCGCGGGCGAGGCCGAGCAGGCCGTGGCCGACGGGCTGACCAAGGCCGTCGAGACGGCCGACCAGAAGATCGGCGAGGAGCTGGACTTCGCCGGCGGCATCGCGGCGGTCTTCGAGTTCGTCAAGCAGGTCAACGGCTACCTCACCGAGCAGGAGCCGTGGAAGGTCGCCAAGGACGACTCGGCCGAGGGCCGCGCCCGGCTGGCCACCATCCTCTACACCGCCGCCGAGGCGCTGCGCGCCACCGCCGTCCTGCTCAACCCGCTGATGCCGTCCACCGCCGAGAAGCTGTGGGCCTCGCTCGGCGCCGCCGAGGGCCTCGGCGCGCTGTCCGAGCAGACCATCGCCACCGTGGCGGACTGGGGCCGGCTGCCCGTCGGGGCCACCGTCACCAAGGGCGAGATCCTCTTCCCGCGGCTCGAAGAGAAGCCCGCCGCCTGATGTCTCCCAAGGACGACCGCGCCACGCCGCCGCCGCTGCCGGAACCCCTGGCGGTGGCGGTGGCCGACTCGCACACCCATCTCGACATGCAGTCGGGCACGCCGGCCGAGGGCCTGGCCCGCGCCGCCTCGGTCGGGGTCACCACGGTCGTCCAGGTGGGCTGCGACGTGCCCGGCTCGCACTGGGCCGCCGAACTGGCGGCCCAGTACGAGCAGGTGCACGCCGCCGTCGCGCTGCACCCCAACGAGGCGCCGCGGATCTACCTCGGCGACCCCGACGGCTGGTCCGGGCAGCGGCGCCCGGCGGGCGGCGCCGCCGCACTGGACGCCGCCCTCGCCGAGATCGACGCGCTCGCCGCGCTGCCGCACGTCCGCGCGGTCGGCGAGACCGGGCTCGACTACTTCCGGACCGGGCCGGAGGGCGTGGAGATCCAGAAGGAGTCGTTCCGCCGCCACATCGAGATGGCCAAGCGGCACGGCAAAGCCCTGGTCATCCACGACCGGGACGCGCACGAGGACGTCATCGCCGTCCTGCTCGCCGAGGGCGCGCCGGAGCGGGTGGTCTTCCACTGCTACTCCGGCGACGCCGAGATGGCGAAGCTGTGCGCCGAGCACGGTTGGTACCTGTCGTTCGCGGGCCCGGTCACCTTCAAGGCCAACCAGCCGCTGCGCGACGCCCTCGCCGTCACCCCGCTCGACCGGATCCTGGTCGAGACCGACGCCCCCTTCCTCACCCCGCACCCCTACCGGGGCCGGCCCAACGCCCCGTACCTGATCCCGGTCACGGTGCGGTCGATGGCCGCGACGCTGGGACTGCACGAGGACGAGCTGTCCGCAGCCATCGCGGCGAACACGGCCCGGGCCTTCGGGTAAGGGCGTCTACCTGCCCGTCGCCCAGCACGAAAAGGTGCTCCGCACCTCGGTGCCCTACCCCGTGGAGATCGACCTCGCGGCGGTCGTCGAACTCTGAGTGCGGCTCGCGCCCGTATCCTTGGCGCGTGAGCACCACCGACCCCACCTCTGACAGCCATGCCGACAGCCACCTGCTGGGCGCCGCCGACATCCGGGAGCTGGCGGCCGCGTTCGGCGTGAAGCCGACCAAGCAGCGCGGGCAGAACTTCGTCATCGACGGCAACACCGTGCGGCGGATCGTCCGGGCGGGCGGGGTGACGGCCGAGGACTCGGTGGTCGAGGTCGGCCCCGGGCTCGGGTCGCTGACGCTCGCGCTGCTGGAGGTCGCCAAGCACGTCACCGCGGTGGAGATCGACCCGGTGCTGGCGCAGCACCTGCCGGACACCGTCGCCGCCCGGATGCCCGGCAAGGTCGACAGCTTCGACCTGGTGTTCAGCGACGCCATGGAGGTCACCGAGCTGCCCGGCCCGGCGCCCACCGCGCTGGTCGCCAACCTGCCGTACAACGTGGCCGTGCCCGTCCTGCTGCACATGCTGGCCACCTTCCCCAGCATCGAGCGCACCCTGGTGATGGTGCAGAGCGAGGTCGCCGACCGGCTCGCCGCCAAGCCGGGCAACAAGGTGTACGGCGTCCCGTCGGTCAAGGCCAACTGGTACGCCGACGTGAAGCGGGCCGGCGCCATCGGGCGGAACGTGTTCTGGCCCGCCCCCAACGTCGACTCCGGGCTGGTCTCGCTGATCCGCCGCGAGCCGCCGAAGACCACCGCCAGCCGCGCGGAGGTGTTCGCCGTCGTCGACGCCGCGTTCGCCCAGCGGCGCAAGACCCTGCGGGCCGCCCTGGCCGGCTGGGCCGGCTCCCCCGCCGGTGCCGAACAGGCGCTCGCGGCCGCCGGGATCGACCACAAGCTGCGCGGCGAGATGCTGACGGTGGAACAGTTCGCCGCGATCGCCGAGCACAAGCCGGAGGCCGGAGCAGCGTGATCACCGTACGGGTACCGGCCAAGGTCAACGTCCAGCTGGGGGTCGGCGGGCTGCGCGCCGACGGCTTCCACGGCCTCGCCAACGTGTTCTTCGCCGTCGCCCTCGGCGACGAGGTGACGGCGTCGCCGGTTCCCGCCGGGGAGGGCGTCACGCTGACCTGCTCCGGGCCGGACGCCGGAGTCGTCCCGCTCGACGACAGCAACCTCGCCGCCCGGGCCGCCCGGCTGCTCGCCGCCCACCACGGCATCGCCGACCCCGGCGTGCACCTGCACATCGCCAAGGCCATCCCGGTCGCCGGCGGCATGGCCGGCGGCAGCGCCGACGGTGCGGCGGCCCTGGTCGCCTGCGACGCGCTGTGGCAGCTCGACACCCCGATGGAGACGCTGCTGGAGCTGGCCGCGGAGCTGGGGTCGGACGTGCCGTTCGCCCTGCTCGGCGGCGTCGCACTGGGCCGCGGCCGGGGCGAGATCCTGGAACCGCTGCCCGTCGAGGGCACCTTCCACTGGGTCTTCGCGGTTGCCGACGGTGGGCTGTCCACGCCGGCGGTCTTCCGCGAGTGCGACCGGCTGCGGGAGGAGGCCGGCACCGGCTCCGGCGAGTCCGACGTCCCCGAGCCCGACGCCGAGCCCGCGCTGCTCGCCGCCCTCGCCGACGGCGACGCCGTCGCGCTCGCGGCCGCGCTCACCAACGACCTCCAGCCCGCCGCGCTCTCGCTGCGGCCCGCGCTGGCCGCCACCCTGCGGGCCGGCACCGAGGCGGGCGCGCTCGGCGCGCTCGTCTCCGGCTCCGGGCCGACCTGCGCGTTCCTCGCCAAGGACGCGGACGGGGCCGCCGCCGTCGCCGAGGCGCTGCGCGCCTCCGGTACCTGCCGTACGGCGCACGCCACGTACGGGCCGGTGCCGGGGGCTGGGGTGCTGGCGTAGCTCGGGCCCGTGGGGGCGGGGTGCTGGCGTAGGCGGGGCCGGGGGTGCTGGCGTCGGTCGGGGCCGGGCCCCGGGGTGCTCACGTGACGCGGTGAGGGTGCTGCGGCGGGCCCATTAGGCTGGGGAGATCGGGGCGTCCCCGACAGGGGTGCCCGGCCGTGCACGGCGGGCCGCCCCGCGACCGCCGAACCCAGGAGCGCAGCACACGTGGCCGTCAACCTCGCCACCATCGAGTCCGTCACGAAGGTCTACGGCACCCGCACCCTCCTGGACGGGGTCAGCCTCGGCGTCAGCGAGGGCGACCGGATCGGCGTCGTCGGGCGCAACGGTGACGGCAAGACCACCCTGATCCGGATGCTCGCCAAGCTGGAGGAGCCGGACGGCGGGCGGATCACCCACGCCGGCGGGGTGGAGATGGCCGTCCTCACCCAGCACGACTCGCTCGACCCCGAGGCCACCATCCGGCACGAGGTGATCGCCGACCGGGCCGACCACGAGTGGCTCGGCGACGCCCGCATCCGCGACATCATCGAAGGCCTCTTCGGCGGCCTCGACCTGCCCGGCTTCGCCGACGGCCTGGACACCGTCATCGGCCCGCTCTCCGGTGGCGAGCGCCGCCGGATCGCCCTCGCCAAGCTGCTGCTCGGCTCGCCCGACCTGATCGTCCTCGACGAGCCCACCAACCACCTCGACGTCGAGGGCATCAACTGGCTCGCCCAGCACCTGCAGAAGCGCCGCTCCGCGCTGGTCTGCGTCACCCACGACCGCTGGTTCCTCGACCAGGTCTGCACCCGGATGTGGGACGTCCAGCACGGCGCCGTCCACGAGTACGAGGGCGGCTACTCCGACTACGTCTTCGCCCGCGCCGAGCGCTCCCGGATCGAGGCCGTCGAGGAGCAGAAGCGCCAGAACCTCGCCCGCAAGGAGCTCGCCTGGCTGCGCCGCGGCGCCCCCGCCCGTACCTCCAAGCCGCGCTACCGCATCGAGGCCGCCAACGCCCTGATCGCCGACGTCCCCGAGCCGCGCGACAAGAGCGAGCTGATGAAGTTCGCCAACGCCCGGCTGGGCCGGACCGTCTTCGACCTGGAGGGCGTGACGGTCAAGGCCGGCCCGAAGCTGCTGCTGGAGAACCTCACCTGGCAGCTCGGCCCCGGCGACCGGATCGGCCTGCTCGGCGTCAACGGCGCCGGCAAGACCTCGCTGCTGCGCGCCCTGCGCGACGCGTACGCCTCCGAGGGCGACGTGCAGCCCGCGTCGGGCGTGGTCAAGGTCGGCAAGACCGTACGGCTCGCCTACCTGTCGCAGGAGGTCGCCGAGCTCGAACCGACGACCCGGGTGCTCCAGGCCGTCGAGCAGGTCCGCTCGCGGGTCGACCTCGGCAAGGGCCGGGAGATGAGCGCCGGTCAGCTGTGCGAGCAGTTCGGCTTCGGCAAGGACAAGCAGTGGACGCCGGTCGGCGACCTGTCCGGTGGCGAGCGGCGGCGCCTGCAACTGCTGCGGCTGCTGATGGACGAGCCCAACGTGCTCTTCCTCGACGAGCCGACCAACGACCTCGACATCGAGACGCTCAACCAGCTGGAGGACCTGCTCGACGGCTGGCCCGGCTCGATGGTCGTCATCAGCCACGACCGGTTCTTCATCGAGCGGACGACGGACGTCGTGCACGCGCTGCTCGGCGACCGGAAGATGCGGATGCTGCCCGGCGGGGTGGACGAGTACCTGGAGCGGCGCGCGCGGATGGCCGAGGCGGCTGCTGCCGCTTCCGCTGCTGCTGCCGCCGCCACCTCCGGTGCGGCTGCGGCGGCCGCCGAGGCCGCGCCCGCGCTGTCGGGCGGGGACCTGCGGGCCGCGAAGAAGGAGATGCAGAAGCTGGAGCGGCAGATCGCCAAGCTGGACGAGAAGGAGTCCAAGCTGCACGCCCAACTCGCCGAGCACGCCGCCGACTTCTCCAAGGTCGCCGAGCTGGACGCGCAGCTTCGGGGCGTCCGGGAGGAGAAGGAGGAGCTGGAGATGAGCTGGCTGGAGCTCGCCGAGCAGGTCTGACGGGGTGGTGCGGCCGGTGGGAACTGCGTTGAGCTGAGCAGGGTTTCGAGTTCGTCCTGGTCGTAGGAGCAGGTCCCGGCGCCGGTTGAGGGGCTGTACGTGTCAAGTTCGTACCGATCGCGCGCGGGTGGGCCAAGGGCCCTGCCCGTCCGACGGGGGCGGTGGCTACGATTACGGAGGCGAAAACCGCCCCCAGGTCGGGCGGTGCGCCGATCAGGACGATACGACCGAGAAGTTGACGGTGTGTTGCGGCCGGCGGCCCCCGGGTTTCCCCGGGGGTGCCGACCGTACGGGGGAGAGGTGAACTGCTGTGGCAGGAGAGGTTCCACCGGGCTCGGGGACGGGTTCAGGCACGGGGACGGGAACGGGGACCAACCCGGCTCCGCCCGGTGACGTCACGCCCTTCACGCTCAACCACATGTGGGGGTTCGGGCCGGCCATCAGCACCATGCAGACGTACGTCAGTGCTGGTGACCTGGTGTCGGCGTTCGGCAAGCAGGACGTCAAGATCGAGCTCGACACGCTCACCGCGTTCGCGAAGAAGATCGAGGCCCTGCTCGCCGCGATGGACGGCTCCCCGGCGGCGCCGTACCAGCTCCAGGAACAGAAGCTGGCCCAGGCGAGCTTCGCCAGCGGGGACTCCTCGTCGTTCACCGAGGCGACCGCCCTGAACTCCGCGTACGACAAGGCCCACGCGCAGCTCGTGAAGCTGCACAAGGACTTCGTGTCGCAGATCCAGGCGATGCGGGACGCGGTCTCGGATACGGCGGGCAATTACTCGACCAACGAGAACCACACGACGGCCGCGCAGAACGCCGTCGCGAAGAACGCGGGCGTTGCCACCCCGGCGGCCGGACCGGACGGGCCCGCGCCGAAGACGAAATACACCTACTGATGGTGGTCTGGGGAGAGACCCACGGGGAAACGGGGAGCAAGTAGTGGCAGACACAACGAACTTCGAGGGATTCGACCACGACAAGCTGCGGAAGCTGGTCGCCGACACGGACCCGTCAACGGTCCTGAGTCGGGGCACCCACTTGCAGTCGGCGGGCCGTGTTCTGAAGGAACTGAGCGAGGCGCTCAAGTCGCACATCGGCAGCGTCCAGTGGGAGGGGCCGGCCGCGGACAGCTTCAAGAGCTGGGCCGGTAACCTTCAGCAGTCGGCGTTGATCCTCGGCGACTACTCCACGACGGCGGGCGACGCCATGCACCTGGCCGGCGAGGCGCTGAGCACCGCCAAGGCCGCGGTGCCGGAGGCTCCGCACACGGAGATCGCGATGGTCAACCGGCACAAGGCCCAGTCGCCCTTCGTCAACGTGCCCCAACTCGCGGTCGGTCAGACCGTCGACGCCTACATGAAGACGGTCAACCCCAAGTGGGTGACCGGACCCGAGGCCGCGGCCGCCGAGGCGAAGGTCCAGCAGGAGCACCAGGAAGCCGTTCTCCAGATGGAGAAGCTGGCGCAGGCGTACAGCGCGGCGACGACGCAGCTGAACGGGTTGGCCCCGGATGTGGCGCTGCCAGGGACGCCGGGGGCTACCAATCAGAACGACTCCGAGGCTGCATCCCGCGGTGGTGGCGAGGGCGGCTCCAGTTACGGCGGTTCCGCGCGTAGTGGTCGAGTGAGCGGCGGCAGCACCGGCGGGAGCTACAGCCCGTCTGGCGGAGGCTTCGTCAGTGGTGGATCGGTCCCCATCCACCAGCCCGGGTCGGGCCCGCAGGGGCCGTCCGGGCCGGGGCACACCGACCCGATTCCGCCGCACGGTGGTGGCGGGCAGGTGCCGCCGCCTCCGCATGACCCGGGTTCCTCGACGCCGCCGTCCCTCCCGTCCGACCCGATCAATCGTCCTGGCACTGGTCTCGACAGCCTGCCGACCGTGCCGACCCTGCCGGGTCCGACCGGTTCGACCGGCCCGCTCGGTCCTGGTGGCAGCGGAAGCCTGCCGCCGGACGCTCTGGGCGGTCTTAGCGGATACCAGGGCGGGCCGGGAAGCGGGCCCGGTGGATACCCCGGTGGCATTCCGGGCGGTGGTCCGGTGGGCGGATTCCCCGGTGGGTCGGTCCCGGCACGAAGCGGTGGCTCCGTGCCGGGCAAGAGCGGCGGTTCGTTCCCGGGCCGCACCCCCATCAACGGCGGTTCGGTGCCCGGAAAGGGTGGCACCTCGGGGCTTCCCAGCGGGACCGTCTTCGGTGCTCGTGAGGCCCAGGCAGGTCGGGGCGGAACGGCCAACGGCATGGGGGGGATGCACCCGGGCGGTATGGGCGGCCACGGCGTCGGTGGTTCGGGCGGCAGCACGCGCGGCCGGGGTCTGACCTCGACCAGTGGCGGGACGGTCGGCGGGCGCAAGGGACCCACCGCCGGTGGCGAGTTCACGCCGGGTGGTACGGGCCTGCGTCGGGCGGGTGCTGCGGGGGCCGCCGAGGGCGGTGGCCGCGCCGGCCAGAACGGCATGATGGCGCCCGGCATGGGTGGCGGGGCCGGCCGGAACGAGCGTGACCGGCGCAAGCGGGCCGACTACCTCCAGGAGGACGAGGAGACCTGGACCGCCGGAACGCCGCACAGCAACCCGGACGTGGTTGAGTAAGACGGCAACGGCTGCCCGGCCACTGGGGCTTCCCAGTGGCCGGGCAGACCTGTTCTGGGCACCCCTCCCGGTCGACGGGGAAACTGACGAGGAGTTGTGATGGGGCGGACGAACACGCGAGTTCGTTGGCGGGTGTTTGCTGCAGCACTCCTGGCTGCGGGAGTTGTGGTCGGCCCGGTCACGACGCCTGCGGTTGCGGATGACACGGTTCGTGAACGGCAGTGGCACTTGGACGCCATGCACGCACCGGAGATGTGGCAGGTTTCCAAGGGGCAGGGCATCACTGTCGCGGTGATCGATGGAGGATTCAGGCTCGATCACCCGGACCTGGTGGGGCAGTTTCTCCCGGGTAAGGACTTCAGCGGTAGTCCTGGTGGTGTGGGGTCCTTCAACGATGGACACGGCACGGAGATGTCCAGCCTGATTGCAGGAACCGGTCGGGGTGTTGGGGGAACGGGCGCCTATGGCTTGGCGCCGGCGGCCAAGATCCTTCCCCTCAAAATCAACAATGGAGCGGCCGGAGCGCCGACTTCGGCTGAATTCCTCGACCAGATCGGGCAGGCCGTGAATTATGCGGTCGATCAAGGTGCGAAGGTCATCAACATCTCGCAAGGGATGGCTGCGGCTAGGACCTCTCCGGGCGACGTGGCCAAGCTGGACAGGATCCTCGCGACGGCAAGGGCCAAGGGCTCTCTCGTGGTTGCCAGTGTCGGGAACGAAGCCCAATCTGGGAATCCGCTGTCGTATCCGGGTGGACTGCCCAATGTTGTCGGTGTCGGGGCCTCGGACCGGAACGGAACTGTAACGGCCGAATCGGAGTACGGTCCGCACGTCGTTCTTGTTGCGCCGGGAATGGACATGTTCGCGGCCTGCACGTCTTCGACGGAATACTGCAAGAGTCACGGCACATCCGATGCGGCGGCTCTGGTTTCCGCCTCTGCGGCCTTGGTGTGGTCGGTGCACCCGAACTGGACGGCGAATCAGATTCTGCGGGTGCTGATCAATACGGCCAGTAAGGCGACCAATGGAGCGACTCGCACCGATGACGGTGGCTATGGCGCGGTACGGCCTCGCATCGCCCTGACGGACCCGGGCGACCCCGGTCCGGCAGATGTGTCCCCGATCCCGGTGGCGACGCCTTCGCCGTCCGCACCCGCGTCGCCCTCCTCGACCCCGTCGGCAACCGCCTCGGCCGCACCGAGTTCGAGCGACGCGCCCGTGGCGGCGCCCAGCGCCGAGCCGAAGGTGGCGGACAAGACGTCCGACTCGGGCAGCTCGCTGCCGATCGTCGCTGCCGTGGTGGCCGGGCTGGTGCTGGTGGCCGGGGCGGTGTTCGTGCTGGTCCGTCGACGGAAGACCGTTGAGCAGGCGCCGCAGGCGGCGCACGTTCCGCCGGTGCCGCAGCAGGCCGGGGCGGCGACTCCGCCGCCGCCTCCCCCGTCGTACGAGCCGCCGGCTCCGTCGGGGGACAACCCGTACACGAGGTAGCCGCGAGGCTGACATCGACCGCCCGGCCGTCGGGGTGCACCCC